>JBAUUM010001004.1:0-2010 GCA_049582705.1 Actinocatenispora sp. | reverse complement strand
GGGGCGGCACGCGGCCGCTGTCCGGGCACTCGACCGGAGCCGCGCCCGCGCGGCCTACAGGGCCTCGATGGGCGCGCCGTCGAAGTCGATCATCGAGTACTGGCGCAGCTTCTCCAGCCGGTGGTAGCCGTCCACCATCCGGATCGTGCCGCTCTTCGAGCGCATCACCATCGACTGGGTGGCCACCCCGCCGGACCGGTACCGGACGCCGCGCAGCAGACCGCCGTCGGTGACGCCCGTCGCGGCGAAGAACGCGTTGTCGCCGGCGACCAGGTCGTCGGTGGTCAGTACCCGGGACAGGTCGTGGCCGGCGTCGATCGCCTTCTGCCGCTCCTCGTCGTCCTTCGGCCACAGCTTCGCGTGCAGAGCGCCGCCGAGGCACTTCAGCGCGCAGGCCGCGATGATGCCCTCCGGCGTGCCGCCGATGCCCATCAGTACGTCCACGCCGCTCTGCTCCCGGGCGGCGCTGATCGCCCCGGCCACGTCCCCGTCCGAGATGAACTGGATCCGCGCGCCCGTCTCCCGTACCTCGGCCACCAGCTTCTCGTGCCGGGGCCGGTCCAGGATGCAGACCGTCACGTCGGAGATGCTGGTCCGCTTGCTGCGGGCGATCCGGCGCAGGTTCTCCCGTACCGGTGCCTCGATGTCGATGCAGTCGACGCAGTCCGGGCCCACGGCGAGCTTCTCCATGTAGAAGACCGCGGACGGGTCGAACATGGCACCCCGCTCGGCGACCGCCAGTACCGCGAGGGCGTTCGGCATGCCGGCGGCCATCAGCGTCGTCCCGTCGATCGGGTCGACCGCCACGTCCACCTCGGGGCCGGTCCCGTCGCCGACCTCCTCGCCGTTGTAGAGCATCGGCGCGTTGTCCTTCTCGCCCTCGCCGATGACCACCACGCCACGCATCTGGATCGAGTTGATCAACTGACGCATCGCGTCCACGGCGGCGCCGTCCCCACCCTCCTTGTCGCCACGACCGACCCAGCGTCCGGCGGCCATCGCCGCCGCCTCGGTGACGCGTACCAGTTCCAGCGCCAGGTTCCTGTCCAGCACCTCGGCGCGACGGATCGCCTCCGACTGTTCCGACATCTGGGCCCCCTTGCTCGTCGGTTACGTAGCAAAATCTTGGCAGACGGCCGCCGACCTCGCCGATGACCGGCGAAGGAATGCGTGGTTCGTCGCACTGGTCGCACGTCGACGGGTACCCCGGCACGCTCGATACCCGGTCGATCGGCCACCATGGACACGTGGCGCGTGGTTCCAGGGGAGTGCCCCTCTACACCAGTGACGGCAGCTCCGACCCCGTGACGGAGACAGCCGCGTCGACGGCTGCGCCCCAGCGTCGCCGCGACGGCGGCTCGTGGCGCAACATGATCTACTCGCTGGCCATCCTGCTGGTGCCGATCGTCGTCGCGCTCGGGGTGTGGCAGTTCCTCAGCTCGGGCCACGAGGTCAGCACCGTCGACACCCGGCCGGCGATCAGCCAGGCCCGGCAGGCCGACCGGTTCCCGGTGTCCGTACCGACCGGGCTGTCCGACGGTTGGCGGCCCACCAGCGCGGCGACGACCAGGACCGGCGACACGGTGACGCTGCGGATTGGCTACGTCACGCCGTCCGGGGGCTTCGCGCAGCTCGTGGAGAGCAACAGGGACTCCGCGAAGCTGCTGGCCGACTCCGTGTCGCCGGGCAGCCGACCGTCCGGGTCGGTACGCATCGACGGCCGGGACTGGTCCCGCTACACCGGCGAGAAGAACCGGGACGTCCTCGCGCTGCTCGAACAGCGGCGGACGGTCGTGGTCATCGGCCAGACCACCGACACCGAGCTGCACGACCTCGCGGCCTCGCTGCGCTGACGTTTCGCCGCGACCGTCGTCGGGCCCGCCGGCCGGCCGCCGACGACGCGTGACCGCCGGGCGCCACGAAAGGACCGCGGGTGAGCACGGCGGGGCCGCCTGTCGGCGAGCTCCGGCATGTCGGGACCGGTCCTGATCACGGCACGGTGCGCTGGTG
>JBAUUM010001003.1:0-17404 GCA_049582705.1 Actinocatenispora sp. | reverse complement strand
CAGGCTGCCGCGGCGGCCGCCGCCGCCTCCACGACCCGGACCGCCGCCACCAGCTCGACCACCGCGGAAGCCCAGCGCGGCACGGTCTACGGTGGGGGAAGCGAGGAGCCCCCGCCCCACGGGGCGGCCAACGGTCGACCCATGCGTGCCCTGCAACGGCTGCGGATCGGTTCGCACGTCATCACCGAGTCCGACATGGGCAAGCTGCGCGTCTCGGCCAGCGGCACCGGCATGCTGCTCGGGCGCGACCGCCAGGAGAAGCCGGTGATCGTCCGCTTCTTCCGGCCGGAGCCGACCCGGGCCACATCCGTCGGTGGCATCTGGCTCGCACGCCTGGTGGCCTTCCGTGCCCTCGCCCTCGGCGCACGCATCGTGCTGTTCACCAGCCGCCCGGCCGCCTGGGAACGGTTCGGACGGTGGGCCACCGGCCGGGACGACCGGGTGGCCGTCATGCCACAGGAACGCCCGGTCGCGGTCGAGGCCAGCGCCGCCGTACCGGCTCTGCTCATCTACGACGTGGGGCTGCTGGGCGCGTCCGCCCGACCGGTGCTGGGCCCGTGGCAGACGCAGCTCACCGTACTGAATCAGCTGACCGCGTACGGATTCCCGGCCGTGCAGGAGTCGAACCTGGTCGCGATGCAACGGCTCAGCGGTGACGAGGCGTTCGCCGCGGCATCCGTGCTCCGGCTGACCGGCGAGACCCCACAGCTGTTGCAAGTGCTGCGCGACGACATGATCGCGCTGATCGGTGGCGGGGCGGATCGCTACGTGTGGACCCAGCCGAGCGACATCGAGCGGAGCCAGTTCGGCGCGCCAACCAGGTGACGCGCCGAACCGTCGTCAGGCGCCGAGCGTCGGCTTCGGTGCCGTCTCCGGCGTTGCACGTTCGCCCGTGTTGGCCACCACCGGCCCACCCGGGGTCTGCACGGCCCAGGTCTCCTCGCCGTCCAGCTCCCAGCGCATCGACAGGTACTCCTCGTACGTCGCGTCGACGCGCTTCCGTTCCTCCTGGACCTTGTGCTGCCGCGCGGCCAGGGCTGCCTCTTCCTCCATGGAGGGACGCGCGCCGCTGAGTCCGCCGTCGGTCCGTACCGCCGCGCCGCGCAGGCTGGTCGGCACCGCGGTGGTCGCCGACTCCGCCACCGGTGCCGGCCGCGCCTGCTGGCCCAGTACCGGCGCGGTCGGGCCGGCCGTGGGCAGGAACGCCTCCTCGACGGAGTCCGTGGCCTGCCGCCGGTGCGGGGACGTCGGCTGCGCCTTGCGCTCCGGTGCCTTCTGCGGACGGTTGTTCAGTACCGACGGGGTCGTACCGGGGCGACCGGCACCGGGCCGGCTGCCCAGGTCGCGTTCGGTCGGCCGCATCGGACGCGCCGCCGCCGGCGGCTTGGCACCCAGTACGGGCGACGTACTGCGCGGTGTGCCACCGCTGGTCAGCTCGTTCTCGGCGCCGGCACCGGGCCGGAGCGTCTGTTCGCCGGGCCGCTCCGGCGCGTTGCGACCGCCCCGGGTGGCGGGGGACGACGGTGTCCGGGCGCCACCACGGTTCCCGGGCTTCTCCTCCTGAGGCTTTGCGGGCTGCTTGCCCAGGGGCCGGCCCTTCGACGGCGACATCGGTGGCCGCGGTGTGCCGGCCGACCCGGGTTGGTGCGGCGCGGAACCCGGGGACTTGACATTGTCGGCGCCCAGCACCCGGCCGGAACCGAGGCTCGGCCGTTGCGCTGTCCTGCCGCTGCCCGCGAGCTGGGAACGCCCGGACGGCGCCCCGGGTCGACCGGGCGCACCGGGTCGCCCCGGTGCGCCGGGAGCGCCGGGTTCGACGTACGCGGTGGGCGCGAGCGGCGCCGGGGGCGCGGTCGGGTTCTGCGGCGCGTTCGGTGCCGTCGGAGCATCCGGAGCGGTGGGCGCGTTGGGCTTGTCCGGCGCGGTCGGTGCGTTGGGCTTGGGGGCGTTGGGCTTGGGCGCGTTGGGTTTCGGCGCGTTCGGTCGCGCTCCCGGCCCACCCGGCCCGCCTGGTGCACCCGGGCCGCCCGGGGTCCCCGGTGCCGGAATCTTCATCGGGCTGTCCACGACCGCGTTCCACGGGCCCTCGTAGATCGTCGACGTGCCGAGGTTCAGGTAGTCCGAGCCGGCCTTGTCGACGGCCTTCGCGAGGCTGTGCTCGGTCTCCCGACCCGGCTTGCTGAGCTCGTACTCCTTCTGCCGAAGCCCGCTCATGTAGGACTTGACGTCGTCGGCGTACGCAGGGTCCTTGAACCGGTCCTCGTGCCGGTGGCCGTCCTTGTCGAACAGGCTGGGGACCTCGTGGCCGGTCGGCTGCTGATAGCCGGCCGATGACCTGTGGTCGGTGTAGTCGCCCTTCGCATCGTTGATCGCCGACGCCATCTGGGTCTTGTAGGTCTGGTACTGGGTCTCGATCGTCCCCTGGGCGCCGCTGACCGCCTCCGCGACCGTCAGCATGCCCATCCAGTTGTTGTACGCGGCATCCTTCCAGTCTTCGATGGACTTGAGGCTCGCGCCCGGTCCGCGCGACATGAACGCGTCCGCAGCCGGCGACTTCCAGCCGCGCACCCCGTGCCCGGTGTCCTTGCTGCCGTCGCCACCGAAGTAGAGCTGGTCGCTGCGCTTCTGCAACGCCTGCGACACGTCGTCGAGCAGCTCGTAGATCTTCCACCACTGGTTGCCCATGTCGTACATGTTGCTGGCGGACAGCTTCTTGACCCGCGGGTAGATCTGCTCCATCGTGCCGTTGTGCTGGTAGGCATCGGAGTCTGGTTCCGGGGTCGGGTCGTTCATCGGAGCAGGATTGTCCTCCTGCAGCGGCGGGTACCTGGTCGCAGCGCCGTCCTCGCCCTGGTGGTGCGCGGCGATCTTGAGGTCCGTGTACTGCTTGTTCTGCGACGTGTCGTAACCGTAGTAGTCGTTCACGGGGTGCTACCTCCTCTCGCGCTGTACTCGACGACCTCAGGCACCGGTGCCGTACTTCTTCTGCGTGTCCTCGTCGCCGACGCTGTGGGACTTGTCGATCTCGTCCCGCATCGGACCCGAGTCGGCCGGCGCATCCGGCCGCTCCGACGGTGCCGCGACACGCACCGGGTCACCGACCGCCTTACCGTCGCCGTCCTTGGTGGTGATGGTCTGGGCTCCGGACTTGTCGGTGACGGTCTCCTGGCTGCTCTGCACCTTGCCGTCCTGGTTGCGATCGGTCACCGTGGTGGTGCCCGGGTCGCCCGCGGCGTTGCCGGTGTTGGTGATCTCCCGGTTGCTGATCAGCTTGCCGTCGGTGCCGTAGACCATTGTGGAGCGATGCGTCACCCCGCCCGAGTAGGTGGCCGCGCACCAGACCTGCGAACCGTCGGAGTAGGTGAACACCTGGTAGAGGTAGTCATCCTTGCTGACCAGCTTGGTGCTGGTGGCACCCTTCCCGTACTCGTCGAAGGGCACCGCGTTCGGGTCCATGGGATCGGCGAAGCTTCCGTTCGCGACGCTCTCGGCGTTACTGCCCGCCTGCCCCAACTGCTCCTGCTGCTCCAGCGCGACGTCGGACCAGGTCTTGCCGAGGCCGTGGGGCGTGTTCTTGGGCCGCTTCGCGTCCGGGTCGGCGAACGCGAACGCGAGGTCGTTCAGCGTCATCGCCGACTCCGAGTCGTGCCCCGCGTACAGATCGGCGATGACCTGGGAGGCGGACGAGATGTTGGTGATGCCCTGCCCCAACTGCTTGAAGAAGGAGGCCATGTCGTGGGTGTGTTGTTGTTGCTGCTGCTGGACGTTCTGCAGTTCCCAGAAGGTGCCCGCGCTGGATCCTGGTGGGAACGCCTGTGCCGCGAAGCGACCCAGCGGGGTCAGGGCCGACATCGAGGTGGTCGCGAAGGTGCGGGACATGTCGAACAACGCCTTGGCGTAGTCGTGCATGTCGGTGATGCTGACGTTGACGCCGGAACCGGCGCTCTTGTTGAAGTCATCACCGGGCGTCGGCTGGCTCGTGCCACTGTTGTCGACTTCTTCTCGCTGCATCGTCACCAAGCCCTTCCCTGTCGGTGGCCGTCGTGCGGCCACCGCAACACCCCAACGCGCCCGTCACCCAGTGGTCCCTGTCGACCGGCACCACACGGTCAGCACCCAAGCCTAATGCGGGACGGCAAACGCCCAGTACGCAACGGATGGCGCCCGGTCAGGCCGGTGGCACCCAGGCCAGCTGGACCAGCTGCGCACCTTCCCGACGGGTGACCAGCCAGCCACGGCCCGGCGGAAGCGCCTGCGGCTTGACGTTGCCGATCAACGCACCCTCGTCCCGTGAACCCGACATCACCAGCCCCGGTGAGGCGAGTTCGCGGATCCGGCCGATGATCGGGTCGAACATGGACCGGCCCGCACCGCCGGAGCGACGGGTGACGATCATGTGCAGCCCGATGTCCCGGCCCTGTGCGAGGAACTCCAGCAGCGGCGAGAGCGGATTGTTCATCCCGGTGGCGACCAGGTCGTAGTCGTCGACCAGCACGTACAGCTCGGGACCCTTCCACCAGCTGCGTGCCCGCAGCTGATCGGGTGTCACGTCCGGCCCGGGCAGACGTTCGCCCATGACCGCCGCGGCCTGGTCGACCAGGTTCTGGGTGACCTGGGCCGACGTGCCGTAGCCCAGCAGGTGGTCGCCGCCCACCGAGCCGAGCAGGCTGCGCCGGTAGTCGACGACCAGGATCTTCGCCTGGTGCGCCGGGTGCCGCGCGACGATCCCGCGCGCCACGTTGCGCAGGAAGCTGCTCTTGCCGCTCTCCACGTCACCGAAGAGCAGGAAGTGCGGCTCGGCGGCGAAGTCGAGGTAGACGGGTTGCAGGTCGTTCTCGGCGATGCCGACGGGGATGCCGGCGCGGGTGTCCTGGGACGGAATCGGCAACCGGTCGTAGGACAGCTCGTCGGGCAGCAGACGTACCTGCGGCGCCGGTCGTCCCGGCCACTCGTTGCGTACCGTCTGGACGAACTTGGCCACGCCCTCGGCCATCGTGTCGACCGACTGCTGGCCGTCGATCCGTGGCAGCCCGGCCATGAAGTGCAGGGCCTCCGGCGTCAGGCCGCGACCCGGCGTGCGTTCCGGCACGTTGAACGCGGCGCGACGGTTGACCACCGAGTCGGTGGGGTCGCCGAGACGCAGTTCGAGCTTGCTGCCGAACAGGTCACGCAACGCCGGCTTCAGTTCCATCCAGCGGCTGCAGGTCACCAGCACGTGCACGCCGTAACCCAGACCACGGTTGATCAGGTCCGCGATCAGCGGTTCCAGATCCTCGAACTCGTTGCGCAGGGTCAGCCAGCCGTCGACGACCAGGAAGGCGTCGCCGAACGGATCGTCGTTGAACCTGCCGTCGCGTTGCATCCGACGGTAGGCGGCCATGCTCTCGATGCCGTTCTCGACGAAGCGCGCCTCGCGTTCGTTGAGCATCGTGGCCAGCTCGGAGACCGTGCGTCGGACCTGGTTGACGTTGCGCCGCGAGGCCACGCCACCGACGTGTGGCAGGTCCCGCAGCGACGCCAGGGCGCCGCCGCCGAAGTCCAGGCAGTAGAACTGTGCCTGGCGGGGCGTGTGGGTGAGCGCGAGGCTGCCGACCAGCGTGCGCAGCGCGGTGCTCTTACCGCTCTGCGGCCCACCCGCCAGCACGAAGTGCCCGCCGGCGCCGGACAGGTCGACCGTGAGCAGGTCGCGACGCTGCTCGAACGGCTTGTCCACGATGCCGAGCACACCGCGGAGCGTGCCCGTCAGTTCGGCGGCATTGGCCATCAGGCCCTGCTGGGCGTCGTGGGACAGTGGCGGCAACAACTGGTCCAGTGTCGGCGGCTGGTCCAGCGGGGGGAGCCACACCTGGTGGGCGGGTACGCCCTGCCCCTCCATGCGGTCCACGAGCACGTCGAGCAGGGTCTCGCCGACCGAGTCGTCGTCGGTGGTCGGCGCCACCTCCGGCTGCTTCTCCGTCACCCGCGGCACCATGTAGTACGTCGAGTAGTTCTGCAGCAGGTCGAGGCGTTGGGCGTCGGTGCCGCGGCGCGGGCCGGCGCCCTGGCGGTAACGCCCGGAGACGTACGCGGCGCGGAACCTGGTCAGGGCCTCGGTGCCGGCCTTGATCAGGCCGTTGCCCGGCGATCGCGGCAGCTCGTACGCGTCGGGCACGCCGAGCACGGCCCTCGACTCCATGGACGAGAAGGTCCGCAGCCCGATCCGGTACGACAGGTGTGAGTCCAGGCCGCGCAGCCGGCCCTCCTCCAGCCGCTGCGAGGCGAGCAGCAGATGCACGCCCAGCGACCGGCCCACCCGGCCGATCTGCACGAACATGTCGATGAAGTCCGGCTTCGCGGTGAGCAGCTCGGAGAACTCGTCACAGATGATCAGCAGGCTGGGCAGCGGCGCCAGCGGCACACCGGCCGACCGGGCCTTCTCGTAGTCGCGCTGCGACGCGTAGTTTCCGGCCGCGCGCAGCAGTTCCTGCCGGCGGATCAGTTCGCCCTGGATCGCGTCCAGCATGCGGTCGACCAGGGAGAGCTCGTCCTCCAGGTTCGTGATGACCGCGCTGGTGTGCGGCAGCCGGTCCAGCGTGGTGAAGGTCGCGCCGCCCTTGAAGTCGATCAGGACGAAGTTCAGGATCTCCGAGCTGTGCGTCACCGCCAGGGCGAGGACCAGGGTCCGCAGCAGTTCGGACTTGCCGGAACCGGTGGCGCCGACGAGCAGGCCGTGCGGCCCCATGCCCTCCTGCGCCGACTCCTTGAGGTCCAGGTCGACCGGGGAGCCGTCCGGGCCGATGCCCAGCGGCACCCGCAACCGGTCGCGGTTGGGCCGCGCCGCCCAGGCCCGCGCCAGATCGAACTCGTAGGGATCGCCCAGGCTCAGCATCTCGGCCAACCCGAACTCGCCCGCCAGCGGCTGGTCGGAGTGCGAGGCGGCGGACAGCCGGTACCGGGACAGTGACCGGACCAGCGCGTCGGTCTCCGCCAGGCTGAGCGTGTCGGCCTGGCCGATCTCCGCGTCCCCGTCGGCGGTGGTGCTGCTCAGGGTGCCGTCGTCGG
Organism: Actinocatenispora sp.; assembly: GCA_049582705.1. Taxonomy (GTDB): domain Bacteria; phylum Actinomycetota; class Actinomycetes; order Mycobacteriales; family Micromonosporaceae; genus Actinocatenispora. Next base: position 10,363 of record JBAUUM010001003.1, on the reverse strand, counting down.
CGATGTTGAGCACCAGGGTGGCCGGATCGAGGATGCGTGGCGGCGGGTTGGTCAGGTCGATCAGCGTGACGCCGTCGACACCGCCCTCCGTCATCAGGTGATCGGAGCCCGCGATGTCGCCGTCGTCGATCACGATCACCAGGTGCGGCCCGCCCAGCTGCGCCGAGGTCGGGTCGAACCGGGGGCGGTTGGCGAGAACGTCGTCCAGGAGCGCCTCGAGGGAGGCGACCGACGAACCGACCAGTCGTACCTGACCGACCGCGTCGGCCTTGGTCGGGTGCAGGGCGTGCGGCAGCCACTTGGCCCATTCCCACCAGCCGCGGCGGTCGTCGGCGACGCAGAACGCGACCATCGCGTCGTCCGGCGCCTGGAAGGTGACCAGCTGGGCCAGCGCGGCCCGGACCAGGCCGCGGGTCCGCTCGTCGCCACCGCGCAGGAAGATGCGGGAGAAGCCGCGCAACGCCATGGCCACCGGCAGGTCGGGCACCACCGAGTACTTCGTCACGAAGCGGCGGAGGGCCAACGCGCAGAGCGGCTCCAACTCGTCGACCGGCCGGGTCTCCGGTGGTACCAACGGAGTCGCGATCTCCTGTGGGCCGAGCCCGATGCGGACGACCACGAAGTCCGCGTCCGAGTGCCGGCGTTCCCACAGCCGACGCCCCCGGCTCAGCGGCCAGAGCCCGTCCGGATCCGGGTGCCGGTAGAACATTGCCTCGCGTTGCTGCTGGGTGGTGCGCCGCACCTTGGCGCGGATCCGGCTCAGCTGCCGCATGTACTGCCGTCGGGTGGCGGCCATCTCCCGCTTGCCCTGGCCGCCGCCCTGGTTCATCAGCTGGCTGGCGACCATGCCGAGCATGGACACGCCCATCATCCCGCCGCCGATGTACGCGAGCGGACCGCCGCGGCTGCCCCCCATCATCAGGCCCATCGCCGCGGTGCCGGCGAACATGGGCAGGATCATGAGCAACCGCGCGAACCCCTTGCCGGTCGGCTGAGGCGCCTCCGGCGGCGGGTCGAGGATCACCTCGCCGAAGGGCATCTCGGGAGAGGGAATCCGCGGCATCCGCTTGATGATCATCGTGCCCACGTGGTTACCGCCCTTGTCGTTCCGGACTCCCGCCGGGCTGCTCGCGGGACAACGCCATGGCGGCCATCCTACGGGCTGGGCACAACGGGCCGTCCCGGCCGGCCCACGGTGCATCGGGGGGCCTTGTGCGTGGAGGGGGCCTGCTACCTTGGGCAGTCGCGGGCCGGCGGCTCGCTGGGCCCTTGTGCGCCAACTGTTTCCTCGGAGGTGACGTCGCGTGACTGCGGCCATTGTCGGCGGCGGGTTGTCGCGAGTGACCGTTGCGACGCCGAATCGGCGCCTCGACGTGGCCCTCCCCGACGACGTACCGATCGCGGAGATCCTGCTCGGCCTGCTCGACCACGTCGGTGATGGCGTCGCCGAGCGCGACGTCGCCGGTGGTGGATGGGTGTTGCGCCGCGCCACCGGTGTGCAGCTCGATCCGCAGCGCACCCTTGGTGCGCAACAGATCGGCGACGGCGAGGTGCTGCATCTGGTGCCCCGCCGCACCGAGTGGCCCGAGCTGGAGTACGACGACGTCGTCGAGGCGATCGCCAGCGGTGCCCGGCGGCACGGCCGTTCGTGGGGCAACACCGCGACCAGACGGGCCGGCCTCGCGGTGGCCGGCGTGCTGTTGCTCCTCGGCCTCGCGGTGCCCGCGCTGTCCACGCTGTCGTCCGCCGTCACCGCTGTGGTGACGTTGGTGGTCGCGGTGGTGTTGACGATCCTGGGGCTGGTGTTGGCCCGGGCACTGGGCGACGCCGGCGCGGGCGCGATCGTGGCCGGCGTGGGCCTGCCGTACTCGTTCGCCGGCGGCATGCTGCTCACCGGCCCGCGGCTCGGTTCGGCGGGCCTCGGCGCTCCGCAGGTGCTGCTCGGTTCGGTGCTGCTGCTCGTCTTCGCGGTGATCGGCTACGTCGGGGTCGGCGCGATCGCACGGATCTTCGTCGCGGGCATCTTCGTCGGCGCGCTGGGCGTGCTCGGCGGCGCGGTCGGGTTCAGCACGATGTCGCCGGCCGGTGCCGCCGCCGTGCTGCTGACCGTGGCGATCGGTCTGATGCCCGGCTATCCGCTGCTCGCGGTGCGGTTGGGCAAGCTGCCGGTGCCGGAGCTGCCGCAACGGGCCGAGGACATGTTGGAGGACAAGCCGACCCCGCCACGGTCCGAGGTGTTCGCGGCGGTGCTGCGCGCGGACGAGACGCTCACCGGTCTCCTCCTCGGCACCGCGCTGGTCACGGCGCTGGCGATGGGCTGGCTGCTGAGGTCCGGTGGCATTGCCGGCGGGCTGCTGGTGATCGCCGCGAGCGTGGCGCTGCTGCTGCGCTCGCGTCTCTTCGCCACCGCGCGCCAACGGGTGCCGTTGATGGCGATCGGCGTGCTCGGCCCGGCGTTGTTGATCGTCGGGTTCGCGTACACGAACCGGCACAGCACGCTGCCGCTGGCCCTGCTGCTACTTTTCGCGGTACTGCTCGCACTGGTCGTGATGGCCGCCGCGCTGCTGTACTCCAAGCGGGCGCCCTCGCCGTACATGGGTCGGCTGGCGGACATCTTCGACGTCGTCGCGATCGTCGCGCTGGTGCCGATCACCTGCATCGTGGCGGGGCTCTACGGATACATCCAGGGTGTGTTCGCAGGTTTCGGGGGTTGATCGATCCGGCCGGCGGCCGGATCGAGAAGTGACACACCGGGTGCGGAGGAAAGATGGCGTCTCGCCGGGACCAACTGCAGTCGTACCAGTTCCTGCTTCAGCGGGTGATCTCGGCGCTGGTGATGCGGGAGACCGACCCGGCGCAGGTCCCGTTGCGCCGCGGCACCGGCGCGGTGTTCGCCGGGGTGATGATCGCGGTGATCGTGGCCGCCGGGTTCGGCATCTACGGACTGCTCACCAAGTCGGGCAGTGACCAGTGGAAGACCGAGGGCGCGGTCGTCGTGGAGAAGGAGTCCGGCGCCTCCTTCGTGTTCCACAAGGGCAGGCTCTTCCCGATGGCGAACTACGCGTCGGCGTTGCTCGCCTCGGGCAGCGGCCCGCAGAACGTGTTCCGCGAGCCGCACAACTCGCTGCGTGGCGTACAGCGCGGCATCAGGATCGGCATTCCCGAGGCCCCGGCCTCGTTGCCCGACCCCGGGCAGACGGTCTCCTCGCCGTGGCGGCTGTGCAGCTACCCGGCCCACGACGAGTCGAACGCGCGGGTGACCCGGGCCAACCTGCTGGTCGGCGTGGACGCGGCCGCCGGCCGGCAGCTGCACGACAACGCTCTGCTGGTCCGCGATTCGGAGAGCCACGACCAGTTCCTCATCTGGCACGCGCACCGTTACCCGATCCACGAGGCCGACGCGGTGGTGACGGCGCTGTTCGGCACGCAGGCCCAGGCCAGTGACGTCCGTTCGTCGTTTCTCAACGCGCTGCCCCGCGGCGTGGACATCGGCCCGCGTGAGGTGACCGGTCGCGGCAGCGAGTCGGCCCAGGTCCCGGGTCGGCAGAACGGTGAGGTGCTGCAGGAGGAGACGGGCTCCGGCAAGCGCTACTACATCGTCCGGTCGGACGGCCTGGAACCCATTACGGAGCTGCAGAAGTACATCGAGGCCGCGGTCACCGACCGGGATCCGACAGAGGTACCCATCTCCGAGGTGAAGAACTCGCCGACGGTCGGCAACGAGCAGCCGTCGGACGAGGGCGCGGTACCACCGAAGACCGCCCCGACGCTGCTCGACATGTCGTCACAGGACGCGGCATGCGCCCAGTTCACCGGCAACTCCATGCCGGAGCTGTTCCTCACCGGCTCGTTCGCCGACAGCCACAGCGGCACTCCGACGGGCGCGCAGAGCCAGCAGGGCACGACGCTGGCGGACCGGGTCGTGGTGCCACCCGGCCAGATCGCCGTGGTCCGCGCGATGAGCTCGTCGACCGCCACCACCGGCGCGTACAACCTGGTGACCGACATCGGCAAGCGGTATCCGGTCTCGTCGGCGGACGCCCTGACCGCGCTGGGATACCAGCCGGAGAATGCCGTGTCGATGCCGGCCAGCCTGGTCAACCGGATCCCGGCCGGCCCCTCGCTCAATCCCGACTACGTGCGTTTCCCGGCGGACGAGGAGAACTGACGCCGAGCACACGCTGAAGTCGACTGTTTGCGGTGACGAGTTAGAGTCAGACAAACGTACTTCACGCGCGGCTTTGCCGCTCAATAGCTCACAGAGGGGTGGATCTCTTGGCAGCCACCAAGGTGACTCAGCCGAGGCTGGCCGACGCTGCGAAGACGGCGACCGACACCGGCGAGTCGATCACGATCAACCTGACCCGCGTGCTGAATGCCATCGAGGAGTCACACGCGTCGTTCCGCGGCGGTGCCGGTGACATGTTCCAGGGCAAGTCCCAGGAGCTCGGCGGCGAGCTGCGCAAGCTGCTCGACGCGCTGAACGGCATGGCCAACGCGGTCGACTCGTCCGCATCGCTGTACGGCTCGACCGATGCCGATGCCGCGAACGAGATCAACAAGGTCACCAACACCTACATGCCGGGCGCCGGCGACGTCGCCAACCAGCTGCGCGGCTGACGCTCCGGTACTGGAACGGCCGTGGCACTGGCACAGCCGTGACACCGGAACTGCCGTTTTTCTGGCGCAGCCGTGTTTTCGGAAACAGCCTGTTCCTGAGACAGCTCTGTTTCAGAAGCAGTAGCCCTGTTCCTGAAATGGCCGTGTCCTGGAACACCGTGTCCAGGACCCGCTGTGTCGCGGAACAGCAGAGACTCGGGACAGCAGGACCCAAGACAGCAGGGAGACACGAGAATGCCGTCCGATGAACTCGCCTATGACTTCGCTGGGATCGACAACGTCAAGGGCCTGATCACCGCATTCGTCAGCGACATGAACGAGCAGCTGGGCGCGGTGGACAAGAAGTTCACCTCGCTGATCCACGACGGCTGGCAGGGCAAGGCCGCCGACCAGTTCCACGCCCGCAGCCAGGAATGGCACAAGCAGGCTGGCAACATGGCGCAGACCCTGCACCAGCTCTCCAACGCGGTCGGCAACGCAGGGGTGAACATGGCCGCTGCCGACGCTGCCGCCGCGGCGAAGTTCTGAGCCGTGTGTCGTAACCCCCGGCCGAGCGAGCCTCCGCGCCGCCGGCCGGTGGGGCTGTGAGGCACCGCCTGGTTCCCACCGCGTGAGCAGGGCCCGAGCCGAACGGCTCGGGCTCGCTTCATGTCGCCGGTCCTTGTGTCGCCGGTCCTTGTGTCGCCGGTCCTGGGACTCGTCAGTCCTTGGACTCGAACAGTTCCACCGGCGGGGAGGGCAGGTCGTCCTCCGGGTACTCGCGGGGCCGTCGCGCCTGCGTCACCCGCCACCGCCGGCGACGACCCTGCGGGATCGCCGCCCCGATCACCACAGCCAGAGCCAACAGACCGCCGGCGACCGCGGCGAGTACCACGGCCAGCCGGGACCGGCCCGACAGGTACTTCTCCTGCGCCACCTGGGCATCGCTCTTGTGGTCATGACCCATGGCTGGTAGCGGGGACGGCGAGGCCGCCGCCAACTGCTCGGTGACGGCGCTGTACGGGTCGACGACGCCGTACCCGTAGTATTCGTCGCCGCTGCCACCGCCCCCGGGCGCCGCCGTCGCCATCAACTGGCGGGTCATCTGCTCCGGTGAGATGTCCGGGTGCCGTTGCAGCACCAGCGCGACGGTGGCGGACACGAACGCCGTCGCGGCGCCGCTGCCGTCCAGGCTGTTCATCCCGCTGCCGCGCTGGGTGGACACGAGGTTGGTGCCGGGCGCCATGAGATCGACGAAGTCGCCATGGCCGGTGTCGTCCTTGCGGGTCATGTTCTCGTCGACCGCGCCGACACCGATCACGCCCGGGTAGCCGGCGGGGTACGGCGTCAGGTTCTCGTTCTCGCCGCCCCGGTCACCGACGGAGGCAACGATCGTCACGCCCTTCTTGACCGCGTTGGCCACCGCCGCCTTGAGCACCTTGTCGTCGACGTACGAGACCTCGGCGATGTTGACCACACGCAGGTCGTGGTCGAGGGCCCAGTCGATGCCCTCGGCGATGTCCGCGGCGGCGGTGCCGCCCTCGCCGCTGAGGTTCTGGTCGCCGCCGTCCTGGCTGACCCGGATCGGAACCACGGTCGCGCCGGGCGCCAGCCCCTGCAGTCCGGTGCCGTCCGCGTGCTGGGCCACCATCAGGCCGGCCACACTCGTGCCGTGGCCGGAGCAGTCGTCGCCCTTGGCGTCTCCCTTGCCCAGTACGTTGACACCGGGATCGACGTGCCCCTTCAGTTGTGGCTGGGCGAAGTCGATGCCGGAGTCGAGCACACCGATGCGTTGGCCGGTGCCGTCGGCCATCGGCCAGATTCGTTCCGGGTCGAGGATCTGCTGCGCCCACGGGACCGGGCGTGACCAGTCCCCGGGCGGTGCGCAGTTGTCCGTCTCCGGTGCCGCGACGGCCGGCTCGACCGGGCTCAGCAGCAGTCCGCCGGCAAGTGCCAGCGCGCTCAGCAGGTAGCCGACCTTGCGACGCATTCCGATCCTTCCAGCCCCCGGTGCGATGGTCAGTGGGTCGCCGCGATCAGGTCCTCCAGGACGAGCGTCTGGAGCGTCTCGCGGTCCGGCATGCTGCCCAGCGTGCGTAGCCGGCCGGACTGGGCCTTGCGCATGCCCTCCAACAGCTTGCGGGCCTCGCGCGCGTTACCGAAGTTCGCGTCCCGCTGAACCGTGCTGAACCACTCCAGCAGACCGTCGTCGAGACCCGACCCGAGCCGGTAGTCGTCGCCCTTCGCGATCCGGTTCACGATCAGGACCAGTTCCTGCGGCGAGTAGTTCTCGAACTCGAGCGTCTTGGCGAAACGCGACGCCAGACCGGAGTTGGCGGCCAGGAAGTCGGCCATCTCGTTGGTGTACCCGGCGACGATGACGGCGATCTGGTCCCGGTGGTCCTCCATGAGCTTGACCAGCGTGTCGATGGCCTCCTGGCCGAAGTCGGCGCCGCCGCCCGAGGACCGGGACAGCGTGTACGCCTCGTCGATGAACAGCACGCCGCCCAATGCCTCCTCGACCACCTTGGTGGCCTTCTCGGCGGTGTGCCCGACGTACTGGCCGACCAGGTCGCGGCGGGCGACCTCCTTGAACTGCCCGTTCGGCAGGACACCGAGTGCCTTCAGCAGTTCGCCGTAGATGCGGGCGACCGTGGTCTTACCGGTGCCGGGGGCGCCGGTGAAGATGAGGTGGTGGCTGACCGTGCCGACGGACAGGCCCGCGGTGCGCCGCCACTCGTTCACCTGGATCTCGTCGATCAGCGCACGGACCTCGCCCTTGACGCTCGCGAGTCCGATCATCGTGTCGAGGTCCGCGAGCAGGCGCTCGACCCGCTCCGGGTCGTGCTGCCCGGCGCCCTCGACGGCACCGACACCGACCTTGGGCTGGTGCCGGCTGCTGTCGCCCTCCCGGATGGTGGGTTGGGCACCTTCCTCGATCTGGATCGCGGGCGACGCGGTCTTCTCGATCTTGCACTCTTCGACCAGTCCGGTGCAGCCGCGCCCGAACGAGATGCCGACGCCGACGGTGGCGTGCACCCAGGTGTCGCGGACCGTGGGGGAACCGTGATGCGCCACCGAGATGCCGGCGTCGGCCGTCCCGGAGATGTCGCAGCGCTCCAGGGTGGGTCGGCCGGACTGGTAGACGTAGACGCCACGACGACCGCACTTGGAGATCGTCGAGTTGCGGATCGTCGGGTTGGCGCCCAGCCGGACGATCACGGCATCGTCTCCGACGCCGCTGATCTCGCACTGCTCGACCGTGCCGCCCGCGTCCTCGAACACCAGGCCGAACTGTCCGCCGTCGATCTTCAGCGTGTCGATGTCGGCCGTGGCGCCGTCGGTCATGTTCACCGCCGCGGCATAGCTGGAACTGGCCTGGCACCGCTGGATGGTGAGGCTGCCCCCGCGCACGTCCACCGCGGGCGCGCCGCCGGACCGCAGGACGAGTCCGCGCAACGTGACCGAACCACCGCGGGCGGACACCGCGGGGACGTCGATCGGACGAGTGTCGATCGTCACGGTCCCGTCGTCGTCAGCGGCGGCGATCGTCAGCGAACGCCCGGCGAGATGGATCGCCTCGACGTACTCACCCGGCGAGACCAGAATCGTCGCCTCGTCCGGGGCAAGTTCCAACGCATCGCGAAGGGTGGGGTATGCGCCGGGCTGTTCGGTGGAAACCAGGAGTGTAGCCGCCATGACTTCGCCGCCCTAGAGGTATCGGATGCCAGCAAACACTATCGCAGCGGGTCACGCCGAGCCCGTGACCGCATCCTGCGGCTCCGGCCTGGCACGGGCTGACTACCATCGCCCCCGTGATCGAGAGCTGGCAGCCCGCCAACAACGCCGAACGTGCGCTGCTCTCCGTGCTCCGTGACGGCGACACCGGTGCGTACTTCGCCGTCATCGCCAGGATTCCGCTGTACCTGCCGTCGTTCACCGACGTGCCCGCCGTCGGCGGCTCCCGACAGTTCGTGGTGTGGAACATCGACGGCACCAAGTGCCTGCTCGCGTTCACCTCCGTCGAGGGCATGCGCACGGTGCTCGGTGACCGGGTCCGTGGCGGCCTGACCACCACGTACGCCGAGCTGGTGGAGAAGTGGCCGAACCCGCAGTGGCGACTGGCGGTCAACCCCGATCTGCCGATCTACGCGGTGACCGGAATCCGTGACGTGGGTCGGGCGGCGACGGGCTCCGTCGTCGTACCGACCGCGGCGCAGTTGCTCGCCGACCAGGACGCCGGCAAGGTCACGGGGGCAGGGTCGGAGACGCCCGACGAGTTCCGGCCGGCAAACGACACCGAGGTGGCGTTGCAGCAGGCGCTCCAGGTCGGCGACGGCGACCAGGCGCTCACCATCCTGGCCACCTCGGTGTTGGTGGTGCCGACCACCGCGCCGGTGTCCGAGCCGTTCGCCGTGGAGCGGCCCGACTTCCCGTGGCACCTCGGCTACGACGCCAACGGCACCGCCTGGGTGCCGGCGTTCACGTCACTGGCCGGGCTGCGTGCGGTGCTGCCCGGCGACACGCCGGCCTTCCAGATGCCCGCCTCCACCCTGGGGCGTTGCTGGCCACAGGCGCGGGCCGCGCGGTTGGTGATCAACCCCGGCTCCCCGATCGAGTTCCCGATGGACGGCGACGCGGTGCCCGGGTTGGCCGACTGGGCGGAGGAACTGCTCGGCACGACCATGCCGGCCGTGCCGGTCAGCGGTGAACCGTTGCCTCCCGGCGGCGAGCTGCACGGCGTGCGTCGACCGGCGTACGAACCGGTCGGGCAGGCGGCGGCGCCGACCAACGCGGGACCGGTACTGGTGCAGAAGGTGCTGCCGCACGCGGCGGTCGAGGTCTACCTCAAGCACGGGTTCAACCGGGTCTCCGGGCTCGTCTACCCGGCGTCGTCCCTGGTGGGCGCGACGACACCGGCCGCCCTGTACGAGGCGCTCGCGCTGACGGCGGGCGAGACCGGCTTCCGGGACGACGACGAGTCCGTCCACGTGATCCGCTGGTACGCGCGGTGCCCCTCCCTCTACCGCGAGGCACTCGGCGCCGCCGACGAACGGCTGCTGGAGTCCGTCGGTGGCTTCATGGTGGAACCCGCGCCCTTCCTGGGTGCCGGCGTGTCGCCCGGTGCGATACCGGCGCTGGAGCTCAAGGCCGACGCGGTGATGGTGCCGCACGGCGCGCAGATGTACCGGTTGACCGCGGCGGGCGAGACCGCGGTCGCCGCGTACGACGCGGACGTGCGGCAGTGGGTGCAGGTCAGTCAGAAGTCCATCGCCGACCTGATGAGGTGACACGGCCGATGATCCCGGACGGGTACCTGGCCCGCTGGCGCGGCCGGGACCACGAGGCGAGTCCCGACGGTGGCCTGGTCAGGCTGTACCGCGACGAGCCGGCGGAGGGTTTCGACCCGGTCGGGCCCCGGCGGTACGTGCGCCTGGTCGCGGCGGACGAGGTGGACTGGTTCGGTTACCTGCGCACCGTGGCGATCTGGCGGGGTCAGCCCGTCGTGCTGATCGCCCGACGCGGAAACGACGCCCTGGTGGAGTATCTCGGGGGGCGTGGCCCGGCCGCACTGGCGCTCGGCATGGACAGGGCCGACATCGCCGTCTACCGGGGCTGGGCGCCGCTCGCGGAACTGACCGATGTGCGACAGGAACGCATCGCCGACAGCGCCGAGGAGCCCGGCTGATCTGCCCACGGCCCTCCGCGCGGGCCGGTACCGGCGGCGCCGGTACCCGCGGCTCCGGCGCACGCGGCGGCGGTC
>JBAUUM010001002.1:0-5811 GCA_049582705.1 Actinocatenispora sp. | reverse complement strand
GCCGAGCAGCGCGCCGTCGGCGGCCACGTCGCGGGGCACCACGTCGACGGTGCCACCGGCCGCGAGCGGACCGAACAACTCCACCGCGGCGATGTCGAACGACAGCGTCGTCACCGCGGACAGCGTGTCCCCGGCGGTCAGCCCGGGCCGCTCGGCCAGGGTCAGGCAGATGTTGACGAGCGCGCGGTGCGGAACCTCCACGCCCTTCGGGGTTCCGGTGGAACCCGAGGTGTAGATGACGTACGCGACGTCGTCCGGACCCGGCTCGGCGACCCAGCCGTCCTGTGCGTCACCGGCGAGTACGTCCTCGACCGGCAGGGTGCGTACCCCGTCGGGCAGGTCGGCGTCCCGGTTGGCGAGCACCAGGGCGGCGCCGCTGTCGCCGAGGATGAACCGCAGCCGCTCCGCCGGCAGCGCCGGGTCGATCGGCAGGTACGCCGCGCCGCAGCCGTGCACGCCCAGCAGTACGGCGGGCAGGTCCGCGCCGCGTTCCACCGCCACGCCCACCAGTTGTCCGGGCCGTACACCCGCGTCCCGCAGGCCCGCCGCGACGCGTCGGGCGCGTACGAGCAGGTCCGCGTAGCTCAGTTCGTCGGCGCCGCACCGTACCGCGGTCGCGTCGGGGGTGGCCTCCGCCCGGGCGGCGACCAGTCCGGGCAGCGCCACGGCGGGCAGGTCGCGCTGCGAGCCGGTGCCCCACGCGGTGAGCTGCGCGGCCTCCGCGGCGTCGAGGAGCGGGAACTCCGACAGCCGCCGGTCCGGCTCGGACGCGGCGGCGGCCAGCAGCCGCTCCAGGTGGGTCAGCAGCCGCCGCACCGTCTCCACGTCGTACAGCGCGCGGTTGTACTCGGCGGTGATCCGCAGACCACCGTCGTTGTCCGGGATGCAGGTCACGAACAGGTCGAACTTCGCGGTGTGCGGGTCGACCCGGAACAGCTCCGCGGTGATCCCGGTGGCGTGCATCGGCGGCAGCGGGACGTTGCCGAACACGAACATCACGCTGAACAGCGGGCTGCGGGCCAGGTCCCGGATCGGGTGCAGCCGCTCCACGACGCGTTCGAACGGCACGTCGGCGTGCCCGTAGCCGGCCAGGCAGCGGGTCCGGGTCCGGTCCAGCATCTCGCCGAACGTCGGGTCGCCGCCGCTGTCGGTACGGATGACGAGGTTGTTGACGAAGAAGCCGATCAGCGGTTCCAGCTCGGCCGCGCGACGACCGGCGACCGGGGTGCCGACCGCCACGTCGTCCTGACCGCTCCACCGGTGCAGTACGGTCGTGAACCCGGCGAGGGCGGCCATGAACAGGGTCGCCTGGTGCTCCCGGGCGATCTTCTCCAGGCTGCCGATCAGGTCCGGTGTCAGCCGGATCTCCTCGGTGCCGCCGTCGAAGGTCTGCCCGGACGGCCGGGGGTGGTCGGCGGGCAGGTCCAGCGGGGTGAGCCCGGCCAGCTCCTTCGCCCAGTACTCGAGCTGCTCGGTCTCCTCCTCGCCGCCCACCCAGTCCCGCTGCCAGGCGGCGAAGTCGCCGTACTGCACCTCCAGCTCGCCCAGTTCCGGTGTCTTGCCGGCGAGGTGCGCGTCGTAGCAGGCGAGCAGCTCCCGGACGAACTGGGCACCGGACCACTGGTCGTAGATGGCGTGGTGGAACGCGACGAGCAGCACGTGGTCGTCGTCGTGCAGCCGGATCACGGTCGGCCGGAACAGCGGCGGGGTGGACAGCTCGAACGGCCGCCGCACCAGGGTGCGGACCATGCCGGCCAGGGCGGCGTGCACCTCGTCGGTACTGGCGCCCGCCGGCACCTGGTCGGTGGCGTCGACGTGCTCCACCGGCACCCGCAGGGTCGGGCTGACCGCCTGGACCGGCTCGCTGTCCACCAGGGTGAAGCCGGTACGCAGGGTCTCGTGCCGGTCCACCAGGGTGTCCAACGCGGCCTGGAGGGCGTCGACGTCCAGGGTGCCGAGTATCCGCAGCGCACCGTGCTCCACGTAGGCGGAGTTGCTCGTGGGTTCCAACTGGTCGAGGAACCACAGCCGCCGTTGCCCGAACGACGTCGGCAGCAGATACGCCTCGCGTGCGGGGACCCGGCTCTCCTGGGCGGTCACTCGCGCTCCCTCCGGATGTTCGGCTGTGGCTCGGTGCGGACGACGCGCGGTGTCTCAGCCGCGGCGGACGACGCTCGGTGGTTCAGACACGTTGGACGACACGCGGCTGACGGGTGATCTTCGGACCGCCGGTGCCCTGCTCGGACGCCTCGCCGGCCGAGATCACCGCCGCCGAGAAGGACTCCAGCGTCGGCCGGTCGAACAGCGCGCGGACCGGTACCTCGATGCCGAGCACCGAACGGAGCTTGAACACCACCCGGGTGGCCAGCAGCGAATGCCCGCCGAGGGCGAAGAAGTCGTCGTGCACGCCGACCTTGTCCACGGCGAGGATCTCCCGCCACACCGCGGCGACGGCCTCCTCGGTGGAGGTCCGAGGCGCGACGTACTCCCGGTCGATGTCCGGGCGCGAGCCGTCGAAGTCGGGCAGCGCGGCGGCGTCGATCTTGCCGTTCGGGGTGAGTGGGATCTCGTCGAGCGTCAGCACGTGCGCCGGCACCATGTACTCCGGCAGCAGCCGGGACGCCGCGTCGCGCACCTCCGCCGCGGACGGCGGTTCCCCGGTGGGCACCACCCAGGCGATCAGCCGGGTGTCGCCGGCGATCTCCCGGGCCCGGACCACCGCGTCCCGGACACCGTCGGACGAGCGCAGCGCGGCCTCGACCTCGCCGAGTTCCACCCGGAAGCCCCGCACCTTGACCTGGTGGTCGTTGCGGCCCAGGAACTCCAGCTGGCCGTCGTCGGTCCACCGGGCCAGGTCGCCGGAGCGGTACATCCGCTGCTCCGCCTCGCCGGCGAACGGGTCCGGCAGGAACCGCTGGGCGGTCAGCTCCGGCAGCCCGTGGTAGCCGGAGGTGACGCCGGCGCCGGCGACGTGGATCTCACCGGTCATGCCGGGCGGGACCGGTCGGCCGCTCTCGTCGAGCAGGTAGATGCGCAGGTCCGGCAGCGGGCGGCCGATGTTGCTGCGGATGCCGCCGGCCAGCTCGCTGGCCCGGACCCGGTGGAACGTGGAGTGCACCGTGGTCTCGGTGATGCCGTACATGTTGATCAGTTCGGGTTCGTCGTCGCCGTAGCGTTCGAACCAGGGCTCCAGCGCCGCCACGTCGAGCGGCTCGCCGGCGAACACCACGTAGCGCAGCGGCATCCGCTTGCCCTCGGACTCCAGCGCCACCGTGGCCAGCGACCGGAACGCCGACGGCGTCTGGCTGAGCACCGTGACGCCGCTGTCGGCGAGCAGGTTACGGAACACGTCCGGGTTGCGTACCGCCTCGTGCGGCACGACGACCAGCCGCGCCGCGTGGTACAGCGCGCCCCACATCTCGAACACCGACACGTCGAAGGCGTACGAGTGGAACATGCTCCACACGTCGTCGGAGCTGAAGTCGAACAGCGTGCCCGCGCCGGACACCAGCCGCAGCACGTTGGCGTGCGTCACCAGTACGCCCTTGGGCGCGCCGGTCGAGCCGGACGTGTAGATCATGTAGGCGACGTCGTGCCGGTCGACGTCGACGGCCGGCGCCTCCGCGGGGTGCGCGGCGATCGCGTCCGCGTCACCGTCCAGGTCGACCACGGCGCCGTCGAACTCGGGGGTGGAGCCGGCGACCGCGCCGTGCGTGAGCATGACCTTCGCCCCGGCGTCGGACACGATGTGCCGCATCCGGCCGGTGGGCTGGCCCAGGTCCAGCGGAACGTACACGGCGCCGGCCGCCACCGTGCCGACGATCGCGACGATCATGTCCACGGACCGCTGCAGGCACAGGGCGACCCGGTCGCCGGGCGCCACGCCCAGCCCGCGCAGGTGGTGCGCGACCCGGTTGGCCCGGGCGGTCAGTTCGGCGTAGCTGAGGCTCTCGTCGCCGCAGACCACCGCGGTACGGTCCGGGTGCGACGCGGCGCGCTCGGCGAGCATGCCGTGCAGCGACGGCCCGTCCGGCTGCGCCTCGGTGCCGTTCCAGTCGTGCAGGACCCGCTGCCGCTCCTCGGCCGGCATGATCTGGATGTCGCCGAGCCGGGTCCGCGGGTTCGCCGCGAGGAACCGCAGCGTCGCGGCGAACTGGTCGACCAGGCGGCGCACCGACGAGGTGCTGAACCGGGTCTGGTCGTACACCACGCGCGGCTCGGGCATCGCCTCGCCCGGCATCACGATCATCGTGATCGGGAAGTGCGGCCGACCGTCGTACGTGGAGCCGGTGATCGAGACGCCGTGCAGGTCCATGTCGGGCACGGGCACGTTCTCGAAGGCCAGGTCGACCTCGAACAGCGGCCGGTTGGCGGTCAGGTCCGCCAGCCGCCGCAGCTCGGGCAGCGAGATGTCGGCGTGCTCGCGGGACTGCGCCATGCCGGTCTGCAGGTCCCGCAGCCACGGCACCAGCTCGGCGTCCGGCCGTACCTGCGCCCGGACCGGCGTGGTCGCCAGCATCGGGCCCATGATCCGTTCGGCGCCGGACAGGGTCGCGGGACGCTGGGTGCCGGTCGAGCCGATCAGTACGTCCTCGCGGCCCAGGTACCGGCTGACGATCAGCGCCCAGGAGCCCTGCATGACCGTGTTGAGGGTCAGGCCGTGCCCGCGCGCGAACTCCGTCAGAGGTTCCATCAGGTCGAGCAGTTCGGGGGTGGGCAGTACCGCGTGCGTCGGCTCGTCCTCGGGCAGCGGGCCGTCCGGCGCGGAACCGATCTCCAGCGCGTCCGACGAGTCGTGCCCGGCGAGGTACTCGCGCCAGAACTGCTCGGTCGCGGTCCGGTCCTGCCGCTTCCACCACACCAGGTAGTCGCGGTACGGCCGGGCGTCGGGCAGTTCGACCTCCTTACCGGCGGCGTAGCCGGTGTACAGGTCGGCGAGTTCGGCGAAGGCCAGGCCGAACGACCAGCCGTCCATGAGCAGGTGGGAGAACGACCAGAAGAACTCCCACTCGTCGTCGCGCAGCTGGATCAGCTTGCCGCGCATCAGCGGCGCCACCGCCCAGTCGAAGCCGCTCATCCGGTCGGCCCGGGCGAACTCCTCGTACCGTTCGGTCAGCTTGTCGCCCTCGACGTCGCGCCAGTCCAGCACCTCGATCGGGAACTCGGCCTGACGGTGCACCACCTGGAGGGCGCGGTCCACGCCCTCCCAGTGGAAGCTGGTACGCAGTACCGCATGACGGTCCACGATGGACTGCCAGGCGCGCAGATACGCGGGGACGTCCAGCTGTCCCTGCATCCGCATCGTCACCTGCTCCAGATAGACACCGGAACCGGGCGAGTAGAGGTTGTGGAACAGCAGCCCCTCTTGAATGGGCGACAGTTCGTAGACGTCCTCGATGCCTTCCAGGTCCATCCGTCACTCCTCCCGACCGGTCCGGTCCGCGCCGTCACACGGTCGATACGTTCCGCCCGGCCGGGCCGGGCAGGAAAGGGCAGTCTCGTAGGGCCAGGTCACCCGGACGTGGCGGTGTTCTCGGTTGCCGGTGTGGCGGTGTCCAGCGCGGCGCAGATCGACGCGGCGAGCTGTCCCGGCGAGGAGCGCAGGAAGCTGGCCATGGCGATGTCCACGCCGGTGTCGCGTTGCAGGGCGTCCCGCAGTTCGATCGCGCGCAGCGACTCCATACCGAGCCCGGCGAGCGGCGCGTCCAACGGCACGTCGGCGACGGGCACGCCGAGCAGGTCACCCAGCCGGCGGCGGATCTCCGCGGACACCACCACCGGACGCATCGACGCGTCCAGCGCGAGCAGCAT
>JBAUUM010001001.1:0-7412 GCA_049582705.1 Actinocatenispora sp. | reverse complement strand
GTACCAGTGGGCGGCGAGGTCGGCGGCGGCCAGTGCGGCCCCGGCCGAGGACAGCGGGTCGTCGGTGGCCGCGGCCCGCACGGTGACGGCCTCGGCGCCGTTGCCGTACCGGACGAAGAACTCGACCAGCGCCCGACGGAGCGAGGCCAGCCAGCGGGCGAGGTCCGCGCCGTGCCGTGCGGTGGCCGCCAGGGCGGCCGCGGTCGAGCCGTCCGACTCCGACAGGTACCCGGTCACTGCCGCGAGCTGGCGGCCGAACTCCCGCCGGCCCGGCCCCGACCAGGCCAACCGGTCGTCGAGCCGGCGCAGGTCCTCGGACCGCCGGACGCTCTCGGCGCCGAACCGCGCGACCCGCCGGGCGGTACGCCGCAGCCCGTGCGGCTCCAGCTCGACGACCGACGCGGCCAGCGCGCCGGGCAGCGCCCGGAACTCGCGCAGGCCGTCCACGACCGGATGCCCGGGCGGCACCCCGTACGTGCGCAGCGTCCGGTCCACCGTGGTCAGCAGGTCCACCGCCTCGGCCGACAGCAGCGGAAGCAGGTCGGCGGGGGGCTCGGCCTCCGTCCCCGGATCCACGGCCCTCACCCGACGCCGCCGGACGACGCGTCGCGCAGCCCGCGGGCCGCGTCGTCGTCGGCCTCGTCGTACCGGTCCCGCGCGCGACGCACGGCCGTCTCCAGTTCGGTGAGCCGGCGGGCCACGCCGCGTGCCTCGTCGGCGCGGGCGGCCACGGCCTCCTCCCACTGGCGGTACAGCCGATGCGAGAGCCGGCCCAGGGTGCCCGGAAGGTCGCCGCCGGCAGAGCCCGAGCCCGGTCCGAGGGCGGACAGTTCGCGGGCCGTCGCCGCGACGCCGTCCGCGGCCTGCCCCAGCGAGCCGGCCAGCGTACGCATCGGCACCGCACCGGCCGGTTCCCCGTCGCCCACCACACGCTCCCGACCGTTCGGCGCCCCGGCCGTACGGTGATCGTCCGGCCCCGGAATGGAGCGCTGAGCGTACGCAGGGCGACGCGCCGGCTGCCACCCCCGCCCCGGAGAGCGCAGATTTCCGATAGATCCCTTGACATCGGACATCGTGCGTGTCTCTGTCCGGGAGGTGTGCCGGTACCGGCACAGCCGGGATGCGGCTGTCCCCGGGACGGCCGGCCGTGCGAAACTTCGCACCGTGATGCGCTATGACTGCCGCACCCTGGCCGAACGCGATCAGGGTGTCTCCGCCGCGGCCGATGCGGTCAAGTCCGGCCAGCTCGTGGTCTTCCCCACCGGCACCATGTACGGCCTCGGCGCGAACGCCTTCGACGCGGACGCGGTCGGCGAGCTGCGCCGGCTCAAGGAACACGGCCGGGACGTGGCGTCACCGGTGATGGTCGGCTCACAGCAGACCCTCGACGGCCTCGTACTGTCCCTGCCCCAGGCCGCCCGCGAACTGGTCGAGGCGTTCTGGCCGGGCGAGCTGAGCGTCATCGTCGAGCACGCGCCGAGCCTCGCCTGGGACATCGGTGAGACGGACGGCACGTTCCTGGTACGGATGCCGCTGCACCCGGTCGCCCTGGAGCTGCTCCGCGAGACCGGACCGATGGTCGTCGTGGGCGCCGGGTTGACCGGCAAGCCGGCGCCGTCCACTGCAGAAGAGGCGCAGGAACAGCTCGGCGCCGCGGTCAGCATCTACCTGGAGGGCGGGCCGTGCGGCCAGGCGACGCCGTCCACGATCGTCGACTGCGCCGAGGATCCGCCGCAGGTGCTGCGGGTGGGCGCACTGTCGGTCAAGGCACTGCGGGACGTCGTCGCGGACCTGACCGAGGCGTCCTGAGATACCGCTGTCCCTGGTTGCGCCGATCGGCCAGGATGGTGGCGGCACTACGCCGGTACGACCAACCCCATCCGCGACTTCGAGGTGCGACGTGACCTACCCTCCCGGCCAGTACGGCGGACAGCCCGGCCCCGGCGGTGACCCGTACGGCCAGCAGCCGGGTTACGGACAACAGCCCGGCTACGGGCAGCAGCCTCCCGGCCCCGGCTACGGCCAGCCTCCGGTGTCCGGCCAACCGGGCTACCCCGCGGCCGACCCGTACGGTGCCCCGCAGCAGGCCTGGGGCCAGCAGCCCCCGGTGTCCGGCCAGCCCGGCTACGGCGGTCCGGGCGGTCAGCCCGGCTACGGCGCTCAGCCAGGTTTCGGTGGCCCGGGTGACGCCCAGTTCGGTGGCCCAGGCTACGGCCAGCAGGGCATGCCGTACGGCGCGCCGCCGCAGAAGAAGTCGAAGCTGCCGCTCCTGCTGGGGCTCGGCGGCGGCGGTGTCGTCATCCTGATCGTGGCGGTCCTGCTCATCGTCAACTTCGCCGCCGGTGGTGGCGGCGGGAGCCCGACCGAGGCCGTGGACAGCTACCTGACCGCGGTCTTCAAGGACAAGGACGCCGGCGCGGCCAAGGATCTGGTCTGCAAGAAGGAGCTGAACAGCAGCAGCTCCGAGGCCGCCGACCCGGAGGCGATCCAGAAGGGCCTGGGCGGGGCCAAGGACATCTCGGTCACCTGGTCGGACCCGACGGAGGCCAGCAACAACGGCGACACGGCCAAGGTCAAGAACCGACTGACGCTCAAGCTCAGCGGACACACCGTGTCCGAGGAGGTCGAGTGGACCGTGGTGGACGAGTCCGGTTGGAAGATCTGCGACATGGACGAGCAGCCGGGCAACTCCACCGTCAACTGACCCGTCACACGGTCCGGTGACGACAGCCACCGGTCAGAGGTCGTCGAGCCGCTCGCCGGTGCGCCACTCCGCCCGGCGGCCGGCCCGCCCCACGGCGCGCAGTCGGCGCTCCACCTGCGGTCGGACCCGGTTGGTCGTCATCACGAGCAGTTCGTCGCCGGCCCGGATCGGCGTACGTTCGGTCGGCACGAACGCCCGCCCGGCCCGGACCACCATGGTGACCACGGCCGGGTCGGGCAGCCGCAGTTCCCAGATCGCCACGTTGCGCAGCCGGGAGCCCGGCGACACCACCACGTGGATCAGGTCCGCGTCCAGTACGTCGAGCGGCGCCGACTCCAACTGCAGGTCGCGGGTCGGGTCGCTGGCGACGAGCCGGAGCCGCCGGGCCAGCCAGGGCAGGGTCGGCGCCTGAACCACGGTGAACACCACCACCAGGACAAACACGATGTTGAACAGCCGCCCGCTGCCGGGCACGTGCGCCACCACCGGGAAGGTGGCCAGGACGATCGGCACGGCGCCGCGCAGGCCCGCCCAGGACAGCAGCGTCTGCTGACGCAGCGGGATCCGGAACGGCAGCAGCGAGACCAGTACCGACAACGGCCGGGACACCACCAGCAGGACCAGACCGATGACCAGCGCCGGCACCACCGCCGAGGGCAGGGCCGTGGGCGTGACCAGCAGTCCGAGCATCACGAACAGCCCGATCTGGGCGATCCAGCCGAGCCCTTCGGCGAACGACAGGACCGCGCGGCGGTGCGGAAGGCCGGCGTTTCCCAGCACGATCGCGGTCAGGTACGCGGCGAGGAACCCGCTGGCGCCCGCGACCCCCGCCGCGGAGAAGGCGACCAGGCCGACCGTGATGGTGGCCAGCGGGTACAGCCCCGACGCGGGCAGCGACAGCCGGCGCAGGCCCAACGCGCCGAGCGCGCCCGCGGCCAGACCTATCGCGGCGCCCACACCCAGCTCGTACGCGAGCTCCGCCAGCACCTCCAGCGGCGTGCCGCTGGTGATCGGGTGGCTGAACGCCAGGACCAGGATCACCGCCGGCGCGTCGTTGAGACCCGACTCGGCCTCCAGCAACCCGGCGAGGCGTCGCGGCAGCGGCAGCATCCGGAGCACGGAGAAGACCGCCGCCGCGTCGGTGGACGCGACCACGGCACCGAGCAGCAGCGCGAACTGCAGCGGAACACCCAGCAGAAGCCAGGCCCCGGCCGCGGTGACCAGGACGCTGACCAGCACCCCGACCGAGGCGAGCGTGGCGGCGGCACCGAACACCGGCCGGATCAGCCGCCACTCGGTGGACAGCCCACCGTCGATGAGGATCACCGCGAGGGCGGCCGTGCCGAGGCCCTGGGCGACGCGCTCGTCGGAGAACTGCAGGCCCAGGACGTCCTCGCCCATGACCACGCCGATCGCGAGGTACGCAAGCAGTACGGGCAGGCCGACCCGGCTGACCAGGCGGGCGGCGGCGATGCTCGCGACGACGACCAGACCCGCGCCGAGCAGCACGACGTACAGCTCGTGCAGGGTCACGGTCGTCACCTCCCGGCGCAGGGTGAAGGTGAGATCACCGTACTGACCCTGACGGCGTCTCCCCGGCGGAACCCGGGGCCACGCCGCCGCATCCCCTCGGCGCTCACGAACAGATAATCCGAACAGCTGGTTCCCTCAGCCGAGTCACGCACCGTATGGTCAGGATGGCTGGTCGACGCCCCCCTGGCCTGAAACAGCCCCGAAAACAACCGCCGGAAGAACGCGGATGATCGCCACGCACCGTCACGGTCCTGGCTGACAGACGAGCGCGTCATGAAAGGAGCCGCGATGCTGACCAGATTGCGGGTCCGGTTGCCCGACCGCCCCGGCACACTCGGCCGGGCCGCCGCCGCTCTCGGCACGGTCGGCATCGACATCCATCAGATCAAGGCCCTCGAACGCGCGGGCGGCCGGGCCATCATCGACCTCGTCGTGGCGCTGCCCGCCGCGATGCTGCCCGGGGCTGTCGCACGCTACCTGGCCGAGATTCCCGGCGTACGGGTCGAGGGCTGCTGGCAGACGGGCGAGTCGCTGGACCTCGACACCGACCTGGAGGTCATCGCCGAGGCGGTGGCGAACCCGGTCCGGGCGCTGACCACCGTGATCGACGCCGCGCCGCGGTTCCTGCACGCGCACTGGGCCGTGGCGTTCGAGGTCGGCACCGGCAGGCTGGCACATGCCAGCTGGCGGGCGCCCAAGATCACGCCGCCGGACCTGCGATCCGTCCGGCCCCGCTCCCTGACCGCAGCGGACGGCACCCGGATCGCCGTCGCGCCGATCGGCGCCGACCACGTCGCTCTCGTCGGGCGCCGCAACGCCCCGCCGTTCCATCCGGCCGAGCTGCACCGGCTCACGCGGCTGGCCGACACCGCGGCCGGCATCCTGGCCGTGCACGACAGCGACACCCCGCTCCGGCACGACCTGGCCCTGGTCAGCGACAAGCGTCGCGGCTGACCTGGACCGTCGGCGACCGGACGCCCCGTCGGTGGCAGCCGGTGTCGTCACGGTTCTGCGCGACGGTCGACGGTCGACGGTCGACGGCCCACCATGCTGGGCGACAGGGGATGTGGCACGCGGTCGCCACGGGTACGCTCCTTGAGAGGACGCGCGTTTACCTGCCGGCCGGCTAGCACGGTCGTCGGCCACCGCACGCGCACGCCGCAGACCAGTACGTCGACCCGTCGTGAAGTGGAGCCCATCGGACCATGACCAGCGCGCAGCCCACCGCTCGGGAGCACCTTTGAGCGGCCGGGAACGTCAGACGGACACCCGCCAGCGCATCCAGCAGGTCGCACTGGAGCTGTTCGTCGAGCGTGGGTACGAGAAGACCGCCCTGCGCGAGATCGCCGAGCGTCTCGGGGTCACCAAGGCCGCGCTGTACTACCACTTCAAGACCAAGGAAGACATCGTCTTCAGCATCTTCGAGGACGGCGCCGCCGCGCTCGACCGGCTCATCGCCTGGGCCCAGGAGCAGCCCCGTACCCAGGAGACCCGGCTGGAGATCGTCCGCCGGTTCGCCGCCATGATGGGCAGGCAGCGCACCGTGATGCGGTTCCTGCAGGAGAACCAGCCGGCGCTGCGCGAACTCCAGGTCGGCGAGTTGATGCGGGCACGCCTGACCGCCCTGTCCGACCTGCTGTCCGACGAGAGCATGCCGCTGGCCGACCAGATCCGGGCACGGCTGGCGCTGTTCAGCACCCAGATGAGCATGATCACACTCGGGAACCGCGACATCCCGGACGACGAACTCAACGCGGCGGCCCTCGAGGTGGCGCTCGACCTCATGCGCCGCTGATCCGGCACCGCCGGTCCTGGACGGTGCCGTTCTCCGGCAACTAGGCTCGGTCCGTTCCACCACCGAGATGATCGAGAATCACTTCTGCCCGGTGACGGAGTCGGCGTGGGGCGCGCGTCCCCACTCCACGCCGCACTGGACGGTTCCAGGCGACACCACGGGTCGGCACATCCGGGCGCCGACGACCCCTGGTACGCCCCGCCGGGCAGCGAAAGGGACGTGTCGTGTCGTCGGCGACCTACCGCACCCTGCTGCGCACCCGCGGGGCCGCGGCCTTCTTCCTGACCGCCATTGCGGGCCGCGTCGGCATCGCGATGACCAGCCTGGGCATCGTCTGGCTGGTGCACGAACGAACCGGCTCGTACGCCGCGGCCGGCGTGGTGACCGGCGGCTTCGCCGTCGCCGAGGCGCTGGCCGGACCGCAGCTGGCCCGGCTCGTGGACCGGTTCGGCCAGACCCGGGTACTGCCCCCGGCCCTGCTCGCGCACGCCGCCGCGGTGGCCACCCTGCTGGTACTGGTGGCGAACGGGAGTCCCGGCTGGCTGATGACGACCGGCGGAGTACTGGTCGGGGCCACCATCCCACAGCTCGGCGCGCTGTCCGCGGCGCGCTGGTCGGCGCTGCTGCATCGGCACCGGGCCGCCGAACTGCCGGCCGCCTTCGCGCTGGAGTCGCTGGCCAACGGGCTGGCCTACCTGGCCGGACCGGCCCTGGTCAGCGCCGTCGGGGCCACCGGCCACCCGGCGTCGGGCACGGTACTGGCGGGGATCCTGGTGGTGGTCGGTGGCCTGGCGTTCGCCGCGCAGCGCCGTACCGCGCCACCGCCCGCGTCCAGCGCCGCCGACCGTGGCGGGGCCGGCCGCTCGCTGCTGCGACCGGGTTTCGCGGTACTGGTGGGGCTCAACCTCGCCATCGGCGTGTTCTTCGGCGCCATGCAGATCTCGGTGACCGCCTTCGCGGTGGAGCACGGCGCGGCGGGTGCGGCCGGCCCGCTGTTCGTCGTGTCGAGCTGCAGCGGGCTGCTCGCCGGCTGGCTGTACGGCCTGCGCCGCTGGCACACGGCCCCGCGGGTACAGCTCGCGGTCGTGACCGCCGGGCTGGCCGCCTGCTGCCTGTCGTTGCTGGGCGCGGGTTCGCTGCTCACGCTGGGGTTCGCGGTCGCGCTGACCGGCCTGGCCGTACCGCCGGTCCTGGTGCTCTGCTCGGTGCTGGCCAAGGAGGCCGTCCGACGCGCGGTCCTCACCCAGGCGTTCGTGTGGCTGAACTCGGCGAGTGCCGCCGGCTCGGCCACGGCCGCGGCGCTGTCCGGCCGGGCGGTCGACGCGTCCGGCGCACACGGCGGCTTCATCGTCGCCGTCGTGGCCACCGCCACCATGGCGG
>JBAUUM010001000.1:0-3083 GCA_049582705.1 Actinocatenispora sp. | reverse complement strand
CACCGCGACCGCGGCGCCGCCGGACCCGGGCTGGCTGGCCGACCGGCTCGAACACGCCGTCGGCGACGGCGGGTACCGGCACCTGGTCGCGTGGCAGCACGCCGCGGACCAGGGCGACGGCACCCGGTCCGTCGGCACCGAAGGGTTCCGACGCTCCGCCGACTACCTGGTCAGTCAGCTCCGCGGCGCCGGCTACCGGGTGACCCGCCAGGTGGTGCCGTTCCAACGGTTCCGGAT
The DNA here is from genome assembly GCA_049582705.1 of Actinocatenispora sp. GTDB lineage: Bacteria > Actinomycetota > Actinomycetes > Mycobacteriales > Micromonosporaceae > Actinocatenispora. The sequence continues at coordinate 2,846 of JBAUUM010001000.1, read as the reverse complement.
CGACTCGGAGCACGCCGAACTCACCGGCACCGGCACCGCTGCCGACACCGAACCGGTCCAGGTCCTGATGTCCCCGTGGGCGGTCGGTACGCCGGAGGGCGGCGTCACCGCACCCGTGGTGGCCCTGCCGGACACCCGCGACGGTCAGCCCGTGCCGGACGCCGGTTGCTCGGCCGACGACTACGCGGGCCTGCCGGTCGCCGGGGCGATCGTGATCGCCCCGCGCGCGACCTGCGGATTCGTCGGCCAGCAGACCGTCGCCGCCGGACTCGGCGCCCGCGCGGTCCTGTCGTACCTGCTGACCCCGCGGCCCGACAACATCTACCGGGTCCAGGTGTTCACGCCCGAGCAGGTGCACATCCCGATGGGGATGGTGTCGCAGCGCGTCGGCGAACGGCTCGCCGCGGCGGAGCCGGGGTCGGTCTCGCTGCACCTGGAACTGCGCGCCACCGTCGTCGACGCGACCACCGAGAACATCCTGGCGCAGACGGCCGGTGGCCGTACCGACCGGGTGGTGCTGGCCGGCGCCCACCTGGACAGCGTGTCCGAGGGCCCCGGGATCGACGACAACGCCACCAGCGCCGCGGCGATGCTGCAGATCGCGCTGCGACTCGCCCCGTACCAGCACCGGGTGACCAACGCGGTGCGGTTCGCCTGGTGGGGCGCGGAGGAACTGATCGACGTCGGCTCCGGTCGCTACGTGGACAGCCTCGACCAGCGGCAGCGCGACGACATCGCGCTCTACCTGAACGCCGAAGTGATCGCCGCGCCGAACTTCGCGCGGTTCGTGATGGACGGCGACGACAGCGACCACCCGGGCACCGGGAGCGGCCCCGCGCCGGCCGGTTCCGGCGCGGTCGAGGCGGTACTGGCCGGCTACTACGCCTCCCGGCACCTGGCGTACGAGACGCAGGACCTCAGCAACATCGGCTCGGACCACGAACCGTTCGCCGCCGCGGGGATCCCGGTCGGCGGCATCGACGGCGGCACGATCCAGCTCAAGACCGCGGCGCAGGCGCAGCGGTACGGCGGGCAGGCCGGGCAGATGTTCGACTCCTGCTACCACCAGAGCTGTGACGACCTGGCCAACGTGGACCGGCCGGAGCTGGCCCGCAACGCCGGCGCGCTGGCCTTCACGGTCGGCCGGTTCGCCCTCGACGTCGGCGACGTGACCGCGAGCAGGTCTCCATCCCCGCCGCGGCCGACCGCCGACCCCTCAGACCACACCGGCACCCGCGGTACGCCGCCCGCCGGTCGTACCGCCACCGGTCCGGGAGCAGGGAGGTGATCGTCATGCGTTACATCCACTGACACGTGCCGAGGTGCCGCCCGGCCGGCCAAGGCCGAGCGACACCGCGCCGACACCAGCCGCCGTGACAGATGAGCCGCTGGCCGGTGCCCGACGATCACCCGCTCTCGCCTGAGCGGGTGATCGTCCCGTTCTCACTTCTGTGGGTTCGCCTTGACCCAGTCGCCGACCGTGTCCTTGTCTACCGCGTCGAACAGCGAGGACGCCTTCTCCTTGTCGGAGAGCACCACGCTCTGGCCGTCGATGGTGGCGGTGCCCTGGTTCGGCGTCGACATGAACGTGATGTCCTTGGCGCGCAGGCTCCGGAACTGGACCGCCTGGTCGACCAGGTGGAAGTCCTTGTCCACGGTCATCACGTCGGTCGCCGCGTGCAGGAAGCTGTTCATCTTCGCCGGGTTGGACAGCGTCCCGGTGCTCGCCGCCTTCTTCATCAGCTGCTTCAGGAACTGCTGCTGGTGCCGCGCGCGGCTGAAGTCACCGTCGGCGAACTGGTACCGCTGCCGGCAGTAGTCGAGCGCCTCGGCGCCGTTGAAGTCGTGCCAGCCCTTGGTGAACGTCCGGTGCGGCGGGTGGATCGACGTGATCGTCTGGTCCACGTACATGTGCACGCCGCCGAGCGCGTCGGTGACCTTCTGGAACCCGTCGAAGTCCATGATCGCCACGTGGTCGACCCGTACGCCGCTGAACCCCTCGACCGTCTTCACCATCAGGGGCACGCCGCCCCAGGCGAACGCGGCGTTGATCTTCGTCTTCGTGTCGCCGTAGTCCGCGCCCTTGATCGACGGCACGTAGACGTACATGTCCCGGGGGATCGAGATCAGGTAGGCGTGGTCGTGGTCGGCGTCGACGTGCAGCAGCATGATCGTGTCGGTGCGCGGCTTCTCGCCGCTCTGCTTCCAGCTGGCGCGCATGTCGCTGCCGAGCAGCAGGATGTTCTGCGCGCCGTCCACCGTCTTGGCCGGGCGACCGCCGGTCAGGCCGGCGAACGCGTCGGTCCGGTTCAGGTTGCCGTCCAGGGACCGGGCGTACGCCCACGCGCCGACCGCGCCGCACCCGGCGACCAGCACGACCACCAGCAGGGTGATCAGTCCGATGCGGCGCCACCGCGGCCTGGCCCGGCCGCCGCGGTACGGGTTGCCGCCTCCACCGCCACCACCACCTCCGGGACCACGCGGCCCGGGCGGTCCACCGGGACCGCCGGGGCCGTGCTCGTTGGGTGCCTCAACCCGCGCCCTGCCCAGGTTGCTGTGTGGCACGGTGCCGCGCGAAAGCCCCTCGCGGCCGGGCGTCGTCCCGGTGCGGACCCGTGCGGTGCCTCTGGGGTTCGGTCCAGTCGATGCGGCCATGGCATCCAGAGTACGGTGCCCGGGCGAGTGAAGAAATTACGTCAGTGCGACAGTCCTGGCACATCGGACAGCGAAACGGGCGGGAAAACCACCGCATAGCGCACCGAACGGTTACCTATCGTAACTGCATTTCGCCACGCGGGTAAATATCGGTCGACGAGCGACGGGACCGACCGGCGTGGTTCTGCTCC
>JBAUUM010000999.1:0-14910 GCA_049582705.1 Actinocatenispora sp. | reverse complement strand
GTGCCCGTTCTGCCGGGTGGCCCGGACGCACCTAGGCTGGGGCCGACGTCACGGAGCCGCCTCGGCTGGGAGGAACACGCATGGCCGACCCGTCGCGCCGGGTCCTCGCCCTCGATCTGGGCTCCAGCTCGGTGCGGGCCGTCGTACTCACCGTCGACGGCGCCGACCTGGACCCGGTCCCCGGAGCCTCGGCCCGGCAGGAGGCCCGCCTCCAGCAGGACGCCGACGGCGCCGCGGAGCTGGACCTGGACGCCTACCTGGGCGCCACCGTCGGATGCCTGGACGCGCTGTCCGGGTCCGGGAAGCTCCGCGGCGTGGACACGGTCGCGGTCTCCACCCAGTGGCACTCGCTGCTCGGCCTGGACCAACGCGGCGAGCCGGTGGGGCCGTGTCTGTCCTGGATGGACCTGCGGCCCGGGCTGCCGGAGCACCGCTCGCCGGCCGACCCCGCCGACTTTCACGCCCGTACCGGAGCCTGGTGGCACCCGTTCTACTGGCCGGCCCGGATCGCCTGGCTGCGCGCCCGGGGCGTCGAGGCGCACCGGTGGGTGGGGCTGCCCGAATATCTGGGACTGCGCCTGTGGTCCGAGCCGACCGCGTCGGTGTCCTCGGCGTCCGGCACGGGAGCCCTGGACACGGCCACCTGCCGCTGGGATGCGGAGGCGCTGGAGCTGGCCGGGGTGTCGGAGGCCGCGGTGCCGCAGCTGGCCGACGACGACTGGCGCGGCAGGTTCGCCGGCGAGTACCGGAGGCGGTGGCCGGACCTGGCCGACGCGCGGATCGCGCCGCCGCTGGGTGACGGCGCGGCCAGCGCCCTCGGCTCGGGCTGCTTCGGACCGGACCGGCTGTCGGTGACCGTGGGCACGTCCGCCGCGGTACGCCTGGTGACCGCGGATCCCGTCGGGCCGGCGCCCGGTGTCTGGCGCTACCGGGTCGACCATCGGCGCGCCGTGTTCGGCGTCGCCTACTCCGGCGGCGGGATCCTCGACGAGTGGGCGAACCGGCTGCTGGGTGTCGGGGCGGACGACCGTCGGGTGGACGAGACGGCGCTGGCCGCGATCCCGCCGGGCGGTCACGGGCTGTCCTGTCTTCCGTTCCACGCCGGGCACCGGCCACCGGCGGCGGATCCGTTGGGGGCGGGCGGCACCCTGCACGGGCTCCGGCTGTCCACCGGTCCCGCTGAGCTGGTCGCCGCCACCCTGGAGGGTGTCTGCCACGAGGTCGCCGATGGGGCGCGGGCGCTGGATCCCGACGGCCGGGCGCTGCCGGTGCTGGGCGGCGGCGCGATCGCCGCGTCCGACTGGTTGACCGGCCGGATGACCGCCGCGCTGGGCGGTCACGCCCGCCGGGTCCTCGATCCCGAGGTCGGTGCCTGCGGCGCGGCCGCCGGTGCGCTGCGGGTCGACTACCTGCCGGACACCGCGGAGGTACGCACCGAGCCCGGCACGGTCACCGCGATGGCCGCCGCGGCCCGGCGACACCACGCGTTACGCGACCGGCTGGACGGATCCCCGCAGCGCTGAGGCATGGTCGGCACGACGCCGGAACCGTGGCGCGGGCCGCGCCGGGCGGATGACCCGGGTGCCGCCCGAGGGTCGGACGGCACCCGGGCCGTCAGCAGATCCTGGGCAGCTGCTCGCCGATCGGCGTGTCGACCACCCGGGAGGCGCCGAACCCGGTGCGGGCGCTGACCATCCCGGGATGCTCCGGCACGACGCGGCCGATGCGTGCCGCACCCGCGCCGAGCGGGTGCCGGCGCATCGCTTCGAGTACCTGGTCGGCGTGCTCGGCGGGGACGATCGCGAGGAGCTTGCCCTCGTTGGCCACGTACAGCGGGTCGAGGCCGAGGATCGCGCACGCGTTGGCCACGACCGCCGGCACCGGCAGCTGCCGCTCGTCCAGTTCGATGCCGACGCCGGCGGCGCCGGCGATCTCGTTGAGCGAGGTGGCCACCCCGCCACGGGTCGGGTCGCGCAGCACGTGGATGTCCCGGCAGACCGCGAGCATCGCGGCCACCAGGCCGTTGAGCGGCGCGCAGTCGCTGCGCACTGCCGCGCCGAACTCCAGGCCCTCCCGGACGCTGAGGATCGCGACCCCGTGCACGCCGATGTCGCCGGAGACCAGGACCACGTCACCGGGCCGGGCCCGCTGCGGGCGGATGTCGACGCCGTCGGGCACCAGGCCGATCCCGGCGGTGTTGACGTACACGCCGTCGCCGTGCCCGGCGTCGACGACCTTGGTGTCGCCGGTCGCCACCGTGACCCCGGCGGCCCGGGCCGCCGCGCCGAGCGCCTGCGCGACCCGGCCGACGACGGACAGTTCGGTGCCCTCCTCCAGGATGAAGGCGCAGGACAGGTGGCTGGCCTGGGCGCCGCTCATGGCGAGGTCGTTGACGGTCCCGTTGACGGCCAGGTCGCCGATGCTGCCACCCGGGAAGAACAGCGGGCGCACCACGAACGAGTCCGTGGAGAACGCCAGCCGCGCCCCGGCCACCTCCAGCACGGCCGAGTCGGCCAGCCCGGCCAGCACCGGGTTGTCGAAGGCCGGTACGAACAGGTGCTCGACGAGTTCGGCGGACATCGCGCCGCCGCCGCCGTGCCCCATCACGATGGTCGGGCTGTCGCGCAGCGGCACCGGGCAGGCCCAGCCGTCGAAGTCGGGGGCGTCGGACCGCCGGTCAAGGTCCCTGGCGACGACGGGGTCACGGGTCAGCGGCTCAGCCAACGTTGCTCGCCTCCCGCTGCACCGGTGCCGGTGTGCTCATCCGCCGGTACAGGTAGTAGGCGGCGCAGGCGCCCTCGCTGGACACCATCGTCGCGCCGAGCGGGTTGCGCGGCGTGCAGGTGGTGCCGAAGGCCGCGCACTCGTGCGGTTTGATCAGCCCCTGCAGCACCTCACCGCTGCGGCAATCGGACGACTCCTCGGTGTTGATGTCATGGACCGAGAAGCGGTACTCGGCGTCGAAGTCCCGGTAGCGTTCGGCCAGCCGCCAACCGCTGGCCGGGATCATGCCGATGCCCCGCCACTGCCGGTCGGTCGTCTCGAACACGTCGGCCAGCATCTCCTTCGCCGCCGGGTTTCCCTCGTCGAGTACCGCACGCTGATAGGCGTTCTCGACGATGTACTCGCCGGCCTCCAGCTGCCGCACGGTACGGCGGATTCCCTCCAGGATGTCCAGCGGCTCGAACCCGGTCACCACGATCGGCACCCGGTACCGCTCGGCCAGTTCCGGGTACTCGCCGGTGCCCATCACGCTGCACACGTGACCGGCGGCGAGGAAGGCCTGCACCCGGCAGGTCGGCGACTCCATGATCGCCTGGATCGCCGGCGGCACCCGTACGTGTGAGACCAGCAGCGAGAAGTTGGCGATCCCCAGCCGCCGGGCCTGGTAGACGGTCATGGCGTTGGGCGGCGCGGTCGTCTCGAACCCGATGCCGAAGAACACGACCTCCCGGTCCGGGTTCTGCCGGGCGATCGTCAGCGCGTCCAGCGGCGAGTACACGACCCGTACGTCACCGCCGGCGCTCTTGACCTGGAACAGGTCGCGTCCGCTGCCCGGCACCCGCAGCATGTCACCGAAGGAGCAGAAGATCACGTCCGGCCGGGAGGCGATCTCCAGTGCCTTGTCGATGGTCTCCAGCGGCGTCACGCACACCGGGCAGCCCGGGCCGTGGATGAGTTCGATCTGCTCGGGCAGCAGCTGGTCGATGCCGTGCCGGATGATCGAGTGGGTCTGCCCACCGCAGACCTCCATCATCGCCCACGGGCGGGTGGTGATGGCGTGGATCTCGTCCAGGAGCCGCCGCGCCAGCGCCGGGTCGCTGAACTCCTCCAGGTACCTCATGCCGACGCCTCCTGTGTTCCTGCGGTCCCCGACGGGCGGGGCGTGCCCGCCTCCTCCGCGGCGCGGCCCCACGCGTCGCCGAATTCCTTGTCCAGTTCGCCGAGGTTCTCGAACAGGGCGAGGGTCTTGCGGGCCGACTCCTCGTCGAGCCGTTGCAGCGCGAAACCGACGTGCACGATGGTGTACTCGCCGACCTTCAGGTCGGGCAGATACTCCAGGCAGACGTCCTTGACCACACCTCCGAAGTCCACTGTGGCCATTCGGGTGTCGTCACGTTCCCGGATCTCCAGCACCTTGCCGGGTACCGCCAGACACATGGTTGCCTCCTTCCAGCAGGCGCGTCTCGATGTGTTCGGGTTCTTCGATGTCAGCGACATCGACGTCGATGTCGGCGTCGTCGTACTCGCCGTCGTCGTCTTCGGTGTCGTCCGCACCGACGTCGGAGACGCCGGCGTCGACGGCGCGGCGCGCGGCGATGACCAGCTGGCCGAGCGCGAGCCCGCCGTCGTTGGGCGGCACGTGCCGGTGCCGGAGCACCTCGTACCCCCGGGCCCGCAGGTCCGCGACGCAACCGGAGGTCAGCAGCGTGTTGCCGAACGAGCCGCCGGACAGCGCGACGGTGCGGGTCCCGGCGGCCACCGTGTCCACGACGGTGCCGACCATGTCGACCACGGCGCGGTGGAACCGGGCCGCGACGAGCCCGACCGGAACCTCGTCGCGCAGTTCGGCGAGCACCGCGGCCAGTACCGGTCCCGGGTCGACCCGCAGCGGCCGGCTGAGTTCCCCCGCGACCAGGCCGAACCGGTAGGGCGACTCGGGCCGGGGCCAGTACGGGCGGGCCGCGCCCTCCAGCTCGATCGCCGCCTGCGCCTCGTACCCGACCCGGTGGCAGATGCCGAGCAGCGACGACACCGCGTCGAACAGCCGGCCCATGCTGGAGGTCGGTACGCAGCCGAGGCCGGTGTCCAGCTGCCGGGCGAGTACCGGGCGTTCGTCCTCGGGGCAGGCCAGTACGCAGGGCAGGTCCCCGTCGGCGGCCAGTCCGGCGGCGTGCAGGTGCGCCAGCGCCATCCGGTACGGGTTGCGCACCGCGGCGTCGCCGCCGGGCAGCGGCACGTAGGACAGGTGCGCGAGCCGCTGGTAGCCGTCGTAGTCGGCGTGCAGGAACTCGCCGCCCCACACTGCGCCGTCGTCGCCGTACCCGGTGCCGTCGAAGGCGACGCCGAGCACGCGGGTCGCGCCGTCGTGACCGTGCTCGGCCATGGCCGAGGCGATGTGCGCGTGGTGGTGCTGGACCCGCACCACGCGGCGCCCGTCGGCGTGGCGGGCGGCCCACTGGCCGGAGCGGTACCGGGGGTGCCGGTCGGCCACGAACAGCCCAGGTCGGGTGCCGGTCACCGCGCGCAGGTGTTCCTCGGCGGCGCCGTACGCGGCCAGCGTCGCGACGTCGTCCATGTCGCCGACGTGCCCGGACAGCCAGGCGTACCGGCCGCGGCCCAGGCAGAACGTGTTCTTCAGGTCGCCGCCGACGGCGAGCGCCGGGCTCAGCGGGGTGGCCACGGTCAGCGGGAACGGCGCGTACCCCCGGGAACGCCGGACCGGCAGCTGCACACCGTCCACGACCCGCAGGACCGAGTCGTCGCACGGCACGTGGATCGGCCGGTCGTGGGTCAGCCAGGCGTCGGCGACCACCGCGAGCCGGCGCAGCGCCTCGGCGTCGTCGGTGACGATCGGCTCGCCGGCCAGGTTGCCACTGGTCATCACCAGCGCGGTCGGCCCGGGGGCGTCGCCGGGCAGCCCCAGCAGCAGATGGTGCACCGGCGTGTACGGCAGCAGCACCCCGATGTCGGGGGCGCCCGGCGCGACGGCCTCCGCCAGTACCGGTGCACCCGCGACCGGCTGCGCACGCCGGCGCAGCAGGACCACTGGGCGGCGGAATCCGGTGAGCAGGTCGGCCTCGGTCTCGTCGATCTCGGCGATTCCCTGGGCGGTGGCGAGGTCCGCAACCATCACCGCGAACGGTTTGTCACCCCGGTCCTTGCGCTTGCGCAGCACGGTGACCGCGCCGGCGTCGGTGGCGTCGCACGCCACGTGGTACCCGCCGAGTCCCTTCACCGCGACGACCGCGCCGGCGGCCAGCAGACGGCGGGCCGCCTCCAGCGCGGCATCTCCCGTCTCGTCCGGCTGTCCCGGGCGGATGAGTCGCAGCGTCGGTCCGCAGGCGGGGCAGGCCACGGGCTGCGCGTGGAAGCGGCGGTCGGTCGGGTCGGCGTACTCGCGCGCACAGTCCGGGCACATCGGGAACCGGGCCATCGTGGTGTTCGCACGGTCGTACGGCAGGCTGGTGATGATGGTGAACCGCGGCCCGCAGTGGGTGCAGGTGATGAACGGGTGACGGTAGCGGCGATCTGCCGGCTCTGCCATCTCCCGCAGGCAGTCCCCGCAGGTCGCAACGTCCGGACAGACCAGGGTCCGGGCCGGTCCGGTACCGGAGACCAGGATGACGAACCCGGTGCCGCCGCGTACCGGGATCCGCTCGGTGCGCACCCGTTCGACGACGGCCAGCGGTGGCACGTCGCTGACCACCCTCTCCCGGAAGGCCCGCAGCGTTTCCGTTGTGCCCTCCACCTCCGCGACGACGCCCTGGCCGGTGTTGGCGACCTGGCCGGTGAGTCCGAGTCCACGGGCGAGGGAATGGACGAACGGCCGGAAGCCGACACCCTGGACGACTCCGCGTACCGTGACCCGCCAGCGCTGTCGAGGCATCCGGAGCCCCCTCTCTAACTACTAACCGCGATCGGAATGTGTCTCAACGTAGTTGCTCGGAGGTCGCATGCCGGCCGAACGGCAAGAATCGGGCATGAGCGGGCCGCGCGGTCAGCCCGACGTCCGCGCCACGCCCGGCGTGGCGAGGAGGTCGTTGGTGAGGTCGAGCTGACGGGCCGTGTAGCGGCGCAGACCGGCGAGCTGTCGCGCGTCGAGCCGGTCGCAGACCCAGTCCCAGTGCAGCGAGACCCAGTCACCCGGCACGATCCGCGGCGCGAGCCGCAGGCCGGTGGCGCTCGCGGTCGCGGTCTCGTCCCCCGCTGCGCCGAGGGTGAGCCGGCGACCGTCCCAGCGCAGCGGCCGGGACCGGACCACGACATCGTCCCCGGTGACGGACAGCACCCTGCCCCACCGGATCCGGCACCGGTCGAGCACGTGCAGGGCATGCCCACCGGCACCGGCGCCCAGCAGCCCGACCCACGGGTACACGGCGAACACCTGGAAACTGTGGTGCGGCGCCGCGTCGGTGCACGCCCAGTCCGCCAGCCGGTTCCAGTTGTGCCCGGCGAGCGGACGGAACCGTTCCCGCAGCGCGGTGCCGAAACGCCGCCGGTCCACCCGCTCCAGCCACCGGTTGCCCACCCAGTACGCCTCCACCACCCGCCGATCCAGCGGGTCGGTGATGCCGGCGCTCTCCGCGATGAGTTCCAGGTACGACCAGGCACCCTCGAAGCCGGCCGCGAGCCTGCGCAGCCCCGGGTCCGCGACGCCGGCCGACCCGTACTCCAGCAGCGCGTGGTGATCCGCCGGCCCGCAGTAGCCGAGCGCGTTCGGCGGATAGGCGTAACGGGCGAACAGCACCGCACCGGCGGCGGCACCGTCGTCATCCGACGTGCTCACTCCCGTGCCCTCCCCCGCTGCCCGGCTCAGCGCGGCACCGACAGGGCCGCCGGATCCGTTGCGGGAAGCCGGGAGCGCAGCCAGTCGTACCAGCTGTCCAGCCCCACGCCGGTGGTCGCGGAGACGCGCAGCATCGGCACGTCCGGGCGAGCCCGGCGCGCGGCATCGAGGCAACGGTCGACGTCGAAGTCCACGTGCGGCAGCAGGTCGACCTTGTTGAGCAGCACCAGGTCCGCGGTACGGAACATGTGCGGGTACTTCAGCGGCTTGTCCGCCCCCTCGGTCACCGACATGACCACCACCCGGACGCTCTCGCCGAGGTCGAACAGCGCCGGGCAGACCAGGTTGCCGACGTTCTCGATGAACAGCACCGAGCGCGGCGGCGGCTCCAGCGTCCGCAGCGCGGTGTCCATCATGGACGCGTCGAGGTGGCAGCCGGCGCCGGTGTTGATCTGGACGGTGCGACAGCCGGTCGCGGACAGCCGCTGCGCGTCCAGCAGGGTCTCCTGGTCGCCCTCGACGACCGAGACCGGCACCGACCCGGCGAGGGCGGTGACGGTCCGTTCCAGCAGGGTCGTCTTGCCCGAGCCGGGCGAACTCATCAGGTTGACGGCGAGGACGCCCTGGTCGGTGAACCAGTCCCGGTGCCGGCGTGCCAGCGCGTCGTTGCGGGCCAGTACGGGCTCCTCGAGGCGGACCGTACGCGTCGCGCCGGCGCCCTGCAGCGCGTCGCGCCGGTCGCCGTGTGGTGCGTGGGCGTGCCCGGCGTGGTCGTGCGGTGCGGGGAAATGGGTGTGGGCAGGCTCGTGCGGCGCGGGCAGCGGGGCACTGACCCGCACCCCCGCGTCGTCCGAGCAGCCACAGGTGTCACACATGTTCGGCGACCTCCACCGATCGGATACGGAGTTCCTGGCCGCCCGTCACCTCGACGTCGGCGCTGCCGCACGGGCACAGCGGAAGTGGGTCGTGCACGGTACTCACCGCGTCGCACGCCCGGCACCGTGCCCGGCCCGGCGTCTCGACGATCAGCAGCGCCGCGCCCGCCAGGCTGGTGCCCGCGACGACCAGGTCGAAGCAGAACCGCACGGAGTCGGACACGACACCCGACAACCGGCCGATCTCCAGGTCGACGCGGCTGACCGGAGCGTCGCCGAGGCGGTCGGTGATCGCCGCGACGACGCTCTCGGTGATGGCGAGTTCGTGCACGCCGGCTACTCCCCCGGCAGCGGTACCGGCCCGAGGGACGGTGCCGCCAGTTCCCGCTCGTACGCCTCGCTGATCTCGACGAGGAAGGCCATCGCGTCCCGCGCCTCCTCCTCGGTCATCCGGGAGAGCGCGAAGCCACTGTGGATGAGGATCCAGTCCCCGGGCGCGGGAGGGTCGTCGGACAGCAGCCCGACGTTGATGCCGCGGACCACGCCGCTCACCTCGACGTCGGCCAGATCGTTCTCCGCCGACACCGCCGTGACCCGTCCGGGAATTCCGATGCACATCCTGTGTCGCTCCTGTGTCGTCGAGAGGCGTCGCTACATGCGGCTCATCTTGATGTAACGGGCCACGTCCGGCCCGATCGCGCGGCCGACCAGCACGCTGACGGCCACCAGACCGAGCATCAGCACCACACGCTTCATGTCGCCTCCCCTCCCTTCAACTGGTACCGGCCCGCAGGGCCGCGGGCCGGTGTGACTGTTCCCCGAGCAGGTCCCGCACCAGGGCGACGGCGTGCGGTACTGCCGCCGCCACCGGTGCGCTCAGGCCGATCCGGTCGCACACCTCGGCGGGTTCGCAGCCCACCAGCAGCACCCGGCCGGGTGTCCCGCCCAGGGTGTCGAGCAGTGCGAGTACCGCGTCGGGCTGCATGCCGTGCGCGTCGAGCGAGCTGCCGGTCACCGCCGGCTGCGACGGGTCGATCTCCAGCAGCGTGACGGTGCCGGGTTCCTCCCCGCGCGCCACCGCGTCGACCAGGATCGTGGTGTCGTAGCCGGCCAGCAGGTCGTACGCCAGATGCATGCCCCGGATGCCGTAGTCGCCGACCTCCGCGCCGTCGGGCAGGTCGACCTCGGCGAGGCGGCGCGCCACCTCAACGCCGAATCCGTCGTCGGCGAGGAAGATGTTGCCGATGCCCGCGACCAGCGTGCGACCCGGGCCGGCGGACTGCGCCGGGCTGCTCATGTCCCGCTCTCCCGCGGCTCGACCTCGTCCAGGCCGAAGTAGCGGTAGCGCCCCTGCTCGTTCTGCATCTCGGCGGCCGGATCGTCGTCCACCGTGACCGCCAGGTGCCATCCACCGTCCACATCGGACACCACGGCCTGTACGGTGGCGTCGAGCCCCTCCAGGAACATGTCCTGGGCGTCGGTACCGTGCCGGGGGCGCAACCGTACCGGGCTGCCCCGCGACAGCCGTACCCCGGCGACCGTGACGGCGTCGGTGTCCGGGTCCACGGCGGCGTCCGCCGTCGCGTCCCACCACGGCACGTCCGCCTCGGCGTCGGGTCGGGCCGACGCACCGGTGACGTCCCGCAGGTAGCGCACCGTGCCGTGCAGCCGGTCCAGCAGCTCCGGCGGCATACCGTCGACCGCGTCCAGCAGCTCACGCGCCCGCGGGTCGGTCGCCCGTACCTCGCGCTTCTCCTCGTCGGTCAGCGCCATCGTGCGCAGCGTCAGGATCTCGTCGATCTCCGTGCCGTCGTACAGCGGCGTCGTGCTCTCCGGCGCGATGCTCGGATAGTCGTACAGGATGATCGGCGCGGACAGCATCAGGTCACGCTCGCCGGGCTCGCCGACCAGTACCGGCCAGGAGCGTTCGTTGACGCAGGCCGCGGCGGCCGGCGCGGCCCACTCCGGCGGCTCGGTCAGCGACAGGAACTCCCCACCGGTCAGCGCCAGCAGGGTGTGCGCGCCGATCAGCGCGTGCCGCAGCGCCTCGGCGCGTTCCGGTCGGTCGGACCGCCAGTCGGACACGTTGCGCACCTCGACGCGCAACCGCACGCCGCCGTAGGGGCCGGTCAGCGGCTCCGCGCCGACGACGATCTCGCCGTGCAGCGGCCACCGGCGGCGCACCGCCCGGCCGACCTGTGCGCCGGCGTCGTCCAGCACCGGTTCGACGTCCTCGCCCCCGTCGATGTCGAACGGGACGGTACGCGGGCCGCCCAGCACGTCCGCGAGTGTCACCGCGACGTCGACGTGCCGTTCGACCGCCTCGTCCCAGGCGCGCAGTGCCGTACCGTCGACGACCAGTTCCTCGACGGGTCCGCCGTCGAGGCCCAGCATCGTACGTGCCTGCAGGTGCAGGAACCGCAGCCGGACGGTCAGTACCGAGCCCTCCCGCGGCTCGGCGAGACACTCGGTGCGCGACGCGTCGTACTCGCCGGTGTCCGGGTCGGCCAGCGCCGGCGGCATCAGCACCCCGAACTGCCACCGCACCTGGTTCTTGTCCGCGGAGGCCCGGTACGGGTAGAGCAGGTAGCCCTCGTAGAGCACCGCGTCGGCCACGGCACGTGCCCGGTCCAGCGCGGCCGTGCCGGGACCGTCCAGGACGGCTGCCCGCTCCAGGTCCGGCGCGCTCACCGGACCGCCCGCTCACCGCGCGGAACCAGGCCGGCGACCAGCTCGTCCCAGCTGGGGATCGCATGGGCCGCCTTGTACCGCTGCAGGTCGTCGAGCACGTCTCGACTCAGCCTGATCCAGCCCGAGTTCGGGAAGTAGGTGTCCATCAGCTCGTGCCACACCGTCACCGGCATCAGGTGCGTCGCCTCGGCGTGCCACGGGATCTGCTCGATCCAGAACCCCTGTTCACCCTTGCCGAAGACGGTGCCGCTGAACAGCAGCAGCATTGGTATCCCGCCGTCGGACAGGGCGTGCAGGTAGCTGCCCGCCGCGACCTCCAGGTCGTAGCTGCAGGGCACCGGCACCTCGACCTCCGTACTGCCGGTGAATCCGGGTACCAGCACCGACACGGTGGCCAGCTGCAGGGGCGTCAGCGTGTCGCCCCACCGGGACCGGTCACCGAAGACACCGGCGAGCAGGCCGGCCTCGGCGTCGGAGTAGGTACGTCGACGCGGTTCGATCCGGATCTGACAGCGCAACGCGATCGCGTGCACCTGATCGGCCTCGGCACCCGAGACGCGCAGCCGGAACAGCAACGTGGGACTCGCACCGTAGCGTTGCGGCGCCGCGTCCAGGCACGTGAAGCGCAGATCACCCATGGTCCTCGCCGCCGACCCTCTCGCTGCGGTTCCGCAGCTCGTCGAAGTACCCGTCGATGGCCCGCCACGCCTCGGAGCCGCCGTCGAAACCCTTCCAGTGCAACCGGACCAGCCCGACCAACCGGTAGCACGCGTCGATCGGCACCAGGAAGCACTCGAACCCACCGGGCGCCCGGTTGACCAGCAACGCCTCGGTGTCCACGGCGATGTCACCGAACGCCGGGTTGTCCGCCAACGCGGTACGCCAGGCCTCGGTGGACAGCTGCGACTCGGTCGCGCCCGCAGGGCTCGGATAGAACGCGACCGTGCGTTCCACCGCGGAGCTGGTCAGGAAGAACGCCATCCGTACCGGGATGCCGATCGCGTCGAACAGGGCCGCCCCGGAGGCGAAGGACGGGCTGTGCCGGTAGCGGTCGGGCACCGCCCGGTGCCGGCCGCCGGCCGCACCGGGCTGGGTGAACAGCAGGTAGCAGCCCCGACAGGTGCACTCCAACGCCCGGGACTGGGTGTCGACCACGTGCGAATGCTCCGAACCGATCGGCTCGGCGCACATGTCGCAGTGCTCCCCGACGGGTGGTCGGTCGGCCGGCGTCCGGAACCGCCGCAGCCCGGCGGTCACGACGCCACCAGTCCCGGAACGGCGACGCGGACCGCGCCCGCGTCGGCGAGCAGCGGGAACGGGTCGAGGTGGACACCGTCGCCCGCGCCGGCACGGCGCAGGTCGTAGCGGTGCCCGCAGTGCTGGCAGGCCAGCAGCGCACCGTCCAGCCGGCCACCGGACAACCGCCCACGGCACGCGGGACAGTGGTCGCGGTAGGCGTACAGGTCCTCGCCCACCCGGCAGATGACGGTGTCCTGGCCGCCGAGCCGGGCGGCGGTCATCGCGCCGGGCCGCGGCACGGCCGGTTCCGTGACGTCGATCCAGGTCGCCGGCTCAGCCGGCGGTGTCTCCGCCGCTACGCTCTCCGGTCCGGAGAGCGGTCGCAGCGGCAGCAACGGTCGGCCGCCCGGGCCGACCTGCGTCGGGGCCGGCGGCTCGACCACGCCCTCCACCTCGACCCGGGTGACCTCGGGTGCCAGCTCGTCGATGGCCTGCTCGATCGCCAGCTTCACGGTCACCGTCGAGGACGGGCAGCCGTCGCAGTTGCCCTCCAGCCGCAGCCGCACCACGCCGTCGTCCACACCGAGCAGTTCGACCCCGCCGGCATGGGAGCCGAGGTAGGGCCGCACCTTCGCCAGCGCCGCCGCGACCCGCTCGGCCGTACTGTCCGGATGCAGGTCGTGCAGGATCAGCAGTGCCCGGATCTGCTGGTCCGCGGCCAGACCGGCGAGTGTCGCGGCGCCACCGTCCAGATCGGACAGCAGCGCCACGACGCGGGCCAGCCCGGAGCCGTAGAACTCCACCAGGCTGCGTACCAGGTCCTCGGTGGTGCGCCGCACGGTCGGATCGGCGACCCGGTCCAGGTCCGTCAGCAGCCTGTCGATGTGTTCGCCCACCGTACGGGCGTCCCGGGCGTCGTTCGGGGCGGTCATCGCCCGTCCTTCTGGTTCGCGGAGCGCACCGCGGTCACGGTCACCCACCGGTCGGGGACCCGCCGAACGCGTGCGGCGTGTGGATCTTCTGCAGCGTCTTGCCCTCGCCCATGTACATGTGCACGCCGCAGGGCAGGCACGGGTCGAAGCTGCGGACCGCGCGCATGATGTCGATGCCCTTGAAGTTCTCCTTCGAGTTCTCCTCGAAGATGGGCGTGTTCTGCACGGCGTCCTCGTACGGTCCGGGCGTGCCGTAGCTGTCGCGTACCGAACCGTTCCACGGGGTCGGCGGGTACGGGTGGTAGTTCGCGATCTTGCCGTCTCGGATGACCATGTGGTGCGACAGCACGCCGCGCACCGCCTCGGTGAACCCGACCCCGACACCGTCGGTGGGTACCTCGAACGGCTCCCAGGTCTTGGTGTTACCGGCGCGCACCTCGCCGAGGGCCTTCTCCACGAAGTGCACCGCGGCGGCGGCGCAGTACGCCTGGAAGTAGGTGCGGGCCCGGTTACGCTCCAGCGCGTTGGACCACTTCGGGATCTTCCACTCGAAGCTGACCTCGGGCTTGGTCGCGGTCTTCGGCAGGTTGATCACGACGCTGTGCCCGGTGGCCTTGACGTAGCCGCCGATGTCGACGAGCCCGGACAGGGCCGTGGACCACAGCCGGGCGATCGGGCCGCCGCCGGTGTCGAGGGCGAGATGGTCCTTGCCGTCGAACCAGCGCGGCGACATCACCCAGGAGTACTTGTCGTCGAAGTCGCGCTTCTGCGGCCGCGGGATCGTGGTCTGGTTCCACGGGTGCCGGCGGTCGACCGGGTTGCCCAGCGGGTCGCGGGTCACGAACATCTCCTGGTCCTCCCAGTCGTCGTAGAACGACGAACCGAGCAGGATGCGGATGCCCAGGTTGATGTCGACCAGGTCGTTGGTGACCAGCTTGCCGTCCACGACCACGCCCGGGGTCACGAACATCTTGCGGCCCCAGTCGGACATGTGCTCGTACTTGAAGTCGCAGTACTCGGGGTTGTTGAGGCTGCCCCAGCAGCCCAGCAGCACCCGACGCTGACCGACCTTCTCGTAGCCGGGCAGCGCCTGGTACATGAAGTCGAACAGGTCGTCGTGCATCGGCAGGCAGCGCTTCATGAACTCCACGTAGCGCATCAGCCGGCTCAGGTAGTCGGTGAACAGCTGCACCGTGGCCACCGTGCCCACCCCGCCCGGGTACAGCGTGGAGGGGTGTACGTGCCTGCCCTCCATCAGGCAGAACATCTCCCGGGTGGAACGCGAGACCTGCAACGCCTCCCGGTAGAACTCGCCCTGCAACGGGTTGAGCGAGCGCATGATGTCGCCGATGGTCTTGTACCCGTGGTCGCCGGCGTGCGGCGCCTCGGTACGGTTCGCCTGCTCCAGCACACCCGGGTTCGTCTCCGCGACCATCCGCTCGCAGTAGTCGACCCCGACCAGGTTCTCCTGGAAGATGTTGTGGTCGAACATGTACTCGGCGGCCTCACCGAGGTTGATGATCCACTCACCCAGGTGCGGGGGCCGGACACCGTAGGCCATGTTCTGCGCGTACACCGAGCACGTCGCGTGGTTGTCGCCGCAGATCCCGCAGATCCGGCTGGTGATGAAGTGCGCGTCGCGCGGGTCCTTGCCCTTCATGAA
>JBAUUM010000998.1:0-1735 GCA_049582705.1 Actinocatenispora sp. | reverse complement strand
CGCCGGTTCCGCCGCCGAACACGCGGACGTGGCCGGCCGGCTGCTCGCCCGGTGGTCGGGCTGGCGGGTGGCGCAGCTCGTCGCGCTGCGCGCGCAGCTCGGACTCAGCGAACGGAGCGACACGACCGCCACCACCGGGGTGGGTGCCCTGACCCGGCGCGAACTCGAGGTGGCGATGCTGCTCTCGGAGGGCCTGACCAACGCGGAGCTGGCCCGCCGCCTGTACATCTCGCCGAAGACGGCCGCGGTGCACGTCTCGAACATCCTGCGGAAGCTGGGCATCGGTTCCCGTACGGAGGTCGGCGCGGCCGTCGGCGGCTGACACCGCCGGCGCCGTCAGCGTGTCCGGGCGGGTCGGATGTCGTCCGCGTCGACGATCACCTGGGCCGGTCCGCGCAGGTTCACGTTCGGCTTGTATCGGAGGCGGTCCTCGTCCAGCCGGGGCCGTACCAGCCGGTCGGTGAGGGTACGCAGGGCGATCGCGCCCTCGAGGCGGGCGAGGCCGGCGCCGAGGCAGAAGTGCGGCCCGGCGGCGAAGGCGAGGTGTCGGCCGGGTCGGCGGTGGAGGTCGAACCGGTCCGGGTTATCGAACACGGCCGGGTCGCGGTTCGCGGCGGCGAGCAGTAGGAGCAACACGGTGCCGTCGGTCGCCTCCACGCCGGCCACGGTGAGGGAGCCGCGTACGACGCGGGTGGTGAACTGGACCGGGGCGTCGTAGCGCAGGCTCTCCTCGACGGCGCCGTCGGCGAGGCCCGGATCGGCGGCGAGCGCGGCGAACTGGTCAGGGTGCCGCAGCAGCGCGACGACCGCGTTGGCGATGAGGTTGGCGGTGGTCTCATGCCCGGCGACGAGCAGCAGGGCGCAGGTCGCGACGGTCTCGTAGTCGCGGAGCATGTCGCCGTCGTCCTCGACGCCGACCAGGTAGGAGACCAGGTCGTCGCGCGGGTTCGCGCGCCGTTCGGCGATCAGGTCCCGGAAGTAGGCGACGAGGTTGGCGCGGCCGGCCTCCGCATCGGCGTCCGCGCCCGGCCCCGTCGCCATGAACTCCGGCTCCAGCGATCGGGACAGCGGCGTGGTCCAGTCGCGCATGAGGCCGTGGTCGGCGTCGGGCACCCCGAGCAGCTCGCAGATGATCCGCACCGGCAGCGGGTACGCGAGATCGCGCACCACATCGAGTTCGCCACGTGCCGCGGCAGCATCGATCAGGTCGTCGGTGATCCGCTGGATGTGCGGCGCCAGCCCGCTGACCACGCGCGGGGTGAACGCCGTGGACACCAGCCGGCGCAGCCGGGTGTGGTCGGGCGGGTCGAGGTGCAGGAAGGACTTCGCCTGCGGTGCGCGCGCGGCGTGGCTGAGCCGCGACCGGGTCCGGTCGCTGGAGACCTGCGGCGCGCGGAGTACCTGCTGGCAGTGCTCGTGGCTGGCGACGATCAGCAGCGCGTCGTCCCGGTCGCGCAGCGGCGCCCGTTCGCGCAGGGCACGCAGGACCGGGTACGGGTCTGCGCGGACCATGGGATCGCCCAGGCAACGAAGGTCGACGTTCCGCAGGTCGGTCATGGCGTCCAGTCTTCGCCTGCTCCGGGATGGATCGGGCGTTGAGTCGGGTATTCGACAGCCTTCCGTCGCCGGCCCGGACCACCACGGCCCCGGGCCGGTCGTCGTGACGGCGCCGGCGCGACCGGGTCCGGCGCCGTCACGTCGTCGGGCGGACTCGGGCCACCAGGGACTGCTCGGC
>JBAUUM010000997.1:0-8922 GCA_049582705.1 Actinocatenispora sp. | reverse complement strand
GCATCCCGCGCAGCGGCGCGGGGGCCGCGGCGGGCCGTGCTGCCGCCGCCGCGGCGCTGGTGGCCAGCGGGCTCAGTTCGCCGGCGGCGTACCGCTTCTGGCACTGTCCACGCTGGACCTTGCCGCTGACGGTGCGGGAGATGTCGGTCGGCTCGACCAGCATCACCTGGTGCACCTCCACCTCGTGCTCCGAGGTGATCGCGGCCTTGATCCGGTTGGCCAGGGTGTCCAGGCCGATGTCGACCGCGTCCGGGTCGGGCACCGACTGGACCAGGATCAGCCGCTCCCCCGCGTCGCTCTCCACCGAGAACGCCGCGGCGGGCGCGCCGGCCAGCGCGGGGTGGGTGCGCTCGCTGGTCAGCTCGATGTCCTGCGGATACAGGTTGCGGCCGCGGATGATGATCAGTTCCTTCACCCGGCCGCACAGCACCAGCTCACCGTCGTGCAGGAAGCCGAGGTCACCGCTGCGCAGATACGGTCCCTCGCCGGTGTCCAGGGTGGCCTGGAAGGTCTCCGCGGTGAGCTCGTCGCGCCGCCAGTACCCCTGGCACACGATCGGACCGGCGATCCACGCCTCGCCGACCTGGTCCTCGTCGAGCCGCTTGCGGCTGACCGGGTCCACCACGATGACCTCGCAGTGCGAGCCGGCGTTGCCGACACCCACCAGCCGCAGGTGACGCTCCGCGGGCGGCTGGCCCGGCGTCGCCACCTCGGCCACCACCCGGCCGTGCTCCAGCTCGGCGGCGTCCACGTCCAGTACGGTCGGCAGCGGGTCGGCGTGCCGGCCGGTGATGAACAGCATGGTCTCGGTCTGCCCGAAGCCCGGCGCCATGGTCTGCGGCCGGAACCCGTACGGGGCGTACGCCTCGGTGAACCGTTCGATCGTGTTCGCCCGGATCCGTTCCGCCGCGTTGAACGTGGTGTGCCAGCCGGACAGGTCCAGGCCGACCCGGTCGGCCGGCTCGATCTGCTCCACGCAGCGCTCGAACGCGAAGTTCGGCGCGCAGGACAGTACCGGCCCGGGGGTCTCGGTGATGGCCCGCAGCCAGCGGACCGGCCGGGGGACGAAGTCCTCCGGGGTGAAGAAGACGGCCTGCCCGCCGACGAACTGGGACAGGATCAGGTGCCCGCCGACGCCCAGCGCGTGGTACGGCGAGATCCAGGTGACGATGTTGCCGCCGTCCGGCAGCCCGGACAGCTCCTGCATCTGCGCCAGGTGGTGCACCATGTTGGCGTGCGAGACCACGACGCCCTTGGGCGCGCCGGTCGAGCCGGAGGTGTACTGCAGCAGGGCCAGGTCGTCGCCGCTGACCTCGGGTGCCTCGAAGGTGTCCGCGAGCGTCTCGTCCAGGTCGTCCAGGACGATCCACGGCGCGCCCTGGCCGAGCGAGTCCCGCACGTCGCCGAGCTGGTCGGCGTACGTGGACAGGGTCACCACCAGGGACACCTCGGCGTTACCGGCGACCTGGGTGGCCCGCTCGGTGCGTGGGTCGGTGGGGCCGTCCACCGGGGGCGGACAGGCGACCGCGACCCGGTTGGCGTACAGCGTGCCCAGCAGGCCGGCCAGGAAGTCCAGGCCGGGCGGCAGGAGCAGCAGGACCCGGTCCTGCGGCTTGCAGTGCTGGCCCAGGGTGGCGGCCAGCGCCCGGCACCGGGCGTCGAGGCGGCCGCGGGTGATGCTGGTCCGCACCCCCTGGTCGCCGCTCCCGGCCGGGAACGTGAGGTGGGTGAACGCGGTCGCGTCCGGGTCCCGGTCCGCGTTGGCCCGCAACAGTTCCGGCACCGTGACAACGGGTGTGGCAACTTCGGTCATGAGCGCTCCTCGTGTGCGCGGTCGTACTCGGTGCCGGGCTGATGCGGTCGGCGGCGTCGTCGGCCACCCGTGGTTCCTCCATGACGGTCCCAATTCCGGTGCCGCGAGGCGGACCTCGGGCGGTGACTCCGCCCGGCTACCTCCTGTCGGGCACCGCCCCGGTGACGGGGCAGGACGGGGGTGACCGGTCGGGTACCGCCGACACCGCGCTCGGGCCGTCCTGCTGCGTGATGCGCGACCGCAGGTGCCAGAGCTGCGGGAAGAATCGTTCGTCGCGGCGCGAGTTGAGGTAGTCGACCCCGGAGGACCCGCCGGTCCCGGTCTTGCGCCCGATCATGCGTTCCACCACGACGGCGTGCCGCATCCGCCACATCGCCCAGGTCTCGTCGTGGTCGAGCATCGACTCGGCGATCTCGACCAGGTCGGAGTCCGGGCGGCCGGAGCGGTACAACCGGACCGGGTCGGGCTCGCCGCGCCGTTCCAGCAGCGCCAGGAAGCCGTCCCACACGCTCGGCTCCCGCAGCCTGCGCAGCAGCCGGGACCGCTCGGCGCCGGTACGGCCGGCGTACCCGGTGAAGTCCCGTTCCCGCAGCCCCGACAGGTACTCGATCTCCCGGAACCGCACCGACTGGAGCCCGCTCGCGGTGCCCAGATGCGGTCGCAGGCTGTCGAAGCCGGCAGGACTGATCGTGGTCAGGGTCTCGATCTGGGCGAGCAGCAACCGGTCGATGCTGGCCACCCGGCGCAGCGAGTACAGCGCGTCGGCGGCCCGGTCGGCCATCATGGCGTCCCTGGCCACGGTCAGTTCCTCGAGCACCACCTCGAACCACAGTTCGTAGACCTGGTGCACCATGATGAAGAACCGGCCGTCGGGATGTTCCGGCATCTGCCGCGCCGCGGACATCAGCGTGTCGAGGTGCAGCAGGTCGGCGTACGTCCGGCGTGCGGCCGGCTGGGCAGGCTTGCACACGGTGAATTCACCCTGAGGGATGGTCATGCGGCCTCCGTCGCCCTTCGGCCTCGACCGGTGTCACCGCACGGCGCGGCCCGGCCCTGTGTGTCACCTTGCCGAAACGGGATGTGGTGACGAAGCCGCGATCGCTCACCGCGATCGAGTGCCCGGTCGGCCGGTGCGGGGTGACCGGTCGGACCGGTCCGGTCGGTCCGGTCCGGCCCGCTGCGGCGTCCCCGACCCGACACCGGGTGACGCCGACGCAACCGGTCGCGACCAGCGGGTACGTGTCCATCGACCACCCCCCATCGGGCACGCCGAACTGCCCGGTGGACAGCCTGGGACGACGCCACGAGACTGAGCCTGCACCGGGCACCGCACGCGCCCGGGTCGACCCCTCGGGAGGCAACCGTGTCATCCGTACCCGAGCCCACCGTTCAGCAGTCGGACGGCGAGCAACCGTCCGGCACTGTCCTGAAGCTCCGGCAGGTAGTGGAGACGCACCTCAAGCTGGACACGGGCGTACTTCGTCGCGACTTCACCCTCGGCGACGACCTCTGCCTCGACTCGCTCGCCGCGGCCGAGCTGCTGGTCGCCATCGAGGAGGACATGCACCTTGAGCTCCCGACCTCGCTGATGGCCGGTCGGGAGGGCGTCACGTACGGCGAGCTGGAGGACATCGTCTGCGACCGCGCCGATTCGGTCGGCTGACGAGTCCCCGATGGAACTGTCGGACGTCGATCTGCGCACGGACGGTCCCGTCACCCGGGAGTCGTGGCTCGGCGCCACAGCGCTGAGCTACCCGCGCCGGCCACGGACCATCCTGGGAGTGCTTGCCCGCGCGGTACAGCTCTGGCCGGATGCCGTGGCGTTCGTCGACGAAGACGGTGCGACGGCGACGTACGCCGAGTTTGCGTCACTGGTCCAGGGCGGCGTGGCGGACCTGCGTGGCCGCGGGCTGCGCCCAGGTGACCGGGTCGCCGTCGCCGGTCGCAACCGGCTGGATCTGGCCGTGGCCGTGTTCGCCTGCGCCGCGGCCCGCGTGATCATGGTGGGGCTGAACACCCGGCTGGCCGCGTCCGAATGGGCGTACATGCTCCGCCGCGGTGACGTCCGTCTCGCGTTGGGCCAGCACGACCTGCTGGATCCGCTCCAGGCCGCAGCCAAGGAGGCGGGCCTGGACAGCGACCGGGTACATACTCTGGAGCTGCCACAACCACTGCCCGTCGAGCCGGTCGAGGAACCGGCCGAGGACGAGACCTACCAGGTGGTGTGGACGTCCGGCTCCACGGGCCGACCCAAGGGAAGCCAGGTACTGCACCGGTGCAGTGTGCACAGCGGCATGTCGTACCAGCGGATCCTCCAACTGACGCCGGGTGAGACCACGGCGGTGCTGTTCCCGCTGTACTACATCAGCGCCATGCACGCGCACGTGCTGCCCGCGATGCTGGGTGGCGCCACCTGTGTCCTGGTCGCCGGCACGGACCAGGGCCGCTGGCTGGATCTGCTGGCCGCGCATCAGGTCGCCTGGGCGTACGCGGTCCCGTCCTGGTGGTCGCTGGCGCTGCGGGACAAGCGGTTGACCGGTGATCACCTGCCAGCGCTGCGACTGGTGGCCGCCGGTGGCGCACCGTTCCCGGCCGAGCTGGTGGCCGCGCTGCGGGAACGGTTTCCGGCCGCTCAGCTACTCGACGTGTACGGCCTGTCGGAGACGCACTCGCCGGCCACCATCCTGCTCGACCACGAGTTCGCGACACACGCCGGCTCGACCGGCAGGGCACTGCCCTGTATGGAGATCGAGATCCGCGACAATGACGGCAATCCCGTGCCCCCAGGCACCCCGGGCGAGATCGCGCTGCGCGGCTCTCTGGTGACCACCGGATACCTGGACGACCCGGAGGCGACTGGCGAGTCCATCGTGGACGGCTGGTTCAGCAGCGGGGACGTGGGCAGGCTCGACGAGGACGGCTACCTGTACCTGTTGGACCGCAAGAAGGACATGATCAACCGCGGCGGGCACAAGGTGTTCTCCGCCGAGGTCGAACGGGTCATCCGGCAACTGCCCGGGGTTGCGGACGTGGCTGTCGTCGCGACGCCCGACCGGACCGCCGGAGAGGCGGTCGCCGCGGTGGTCGTCGCCGGGGACGGCGCCAGCCTCTCGCCGCTGGAGGTCAAGCAATGGGTGCGTACCCGGCTTGCGGACTACGCGACACCCGGCGAGGTCCGGTTCGTTCGGGAGCTGCCCCGCAACGCGGTCGGTAAGACGGACAAGCCCACCATTCGCGAATGGCTGAGTGCCGGCACCGGGTGACCGGCCGACGGAACACGACAGCGCCGTGCGGGGTCGATCGGGCCTGCGAGGCGCGACCGGGTGCCCTGACACGGTGAACCCCGATGCCCACAAGGAGGTGCCGGGAATGACCGGCGACAACACCCTGGCCTACCCGTTCCAGCGGAGCGACCCGCTGACCACCCCGGCCGAGTTCGCCCAGCTACGGGCTGACCAACCGGTCGTCCGGGTCGTGCTCCCCACCGGCTCCGAGGCATACCTGGTGACCCGGTACGACGACGTGAAGATGGTGCTCTCGGATCTCCGCTTCAGCCGGGCCGCCCTGACCCGGCCGGACGCGCCGAAGGTGTCCCCCATCCCGATGCCGCCCAACGCCCTGTTCACCACCGACCCACCGGAGCACACTCGGCTGCGCGCTCTGGTCGGCCGGGCCTTCACGGCCCGAGCCACCGAGCGGATGCGCCTACGTGTCCGGGAACTCGCCGCCGAGTTGATGGACACGGTGGCCGCCAGCCCACAGCCGGTCGATCTGGTGGAGAGGGTCGTTTTCCCGCTCCCGGTGGCGTTCACGTGCGAGCTGCTGGGGGTGCCGTACGAGGACCGGGACGCGCTGCGCGGCTGGTCCGACCGGATCTTCGCGATCGGCGACTTCCCAGAATCCGAGGTTCTCGGCGCGTATCAGGGTGTGTGGGCGTACCTGGACGAGCTGCTGAACGCGAAGCGGGCGGATCCGCAGGAGGACCTGCTCAGTTCGCTGGTCCAGGTCGACGACGACAAGGGCGCCCTGGAACAGAACGACCTGATCATCCTGACCCTGACGCTGCTCATGGTCGGCTATCCCACCACGGTGGACATGCTCACCTGTGGCCTGCTCATGCTGCTGCGACACCCCGACCAGTACGCCGCCCTGGCGAAGGATCCCGATCTGGTCGAGCCGGCGGTGGAGGAACTGCTGCGGCTCAACCCGCCGAGTTCGAACCTGAGCAACGTACGCGTCGCGACCGAGGACATCGAGGTCGCCGGCACCGTCATCCCCTCCGGCTCGGGGGTGATCCCGTGCTTCACCTCGGCGAACCGGGACGAGAGGCAGTTCGAGGAACCGGAACGGTTCGACATCCTGAGGCGAGGTCCGGGTCACATCGCGCTCGGCCACGGGCCCCACTTCTGTCTGGGGGCGGCGCTCGCCCGGGTGGAGATCCAGGAGGCGCTACGGGCGTTGGTGACCCGCTTCCCCACGCTGCGACTCGCGGACACCTCCGGTGAGGTGCCGTGGCGGGAGTCCATGTTCGGTGTCGAGATCAAGAAGCTGCCGGTGGTGTGGTGATGGGTACGACGAACCGCAGCGTGGTGGTCACCGGCGCGACGAGCGGCATCGGCAAGGAGTGTGCGCTGGAACTGGCCCGGGCCGGTTTCATGGTCTTCGGCACCGCGAGGTCCGCGGAGAAGGGCGCGGCGCTGGAGTCGGAGGCCGACGCCAGCGGGCTGAAGCTGCGCACCGTGGTGTGCGACGTGGCCGACGTGGCGGCCACCGAGGAGGCGTTCCACGAGGTCGCCGCGGAGACCGGCGGCGGACCGTGGGCGGTGGTGAACAACGCGGGCTACGCCCAGGCCGGCACCGTGGAGGACGTCGACGACGACAGCGCCCGGCGGCAGATGGACGTGAATCTGCTTGCCCCGATCCGGATCGCGAAGCTGGTACTGCCCTCGATGCGGGAACGCGGCGACGGCCGGATCGTGAACATGTCCTCGTTCGGCGGCCTGATCTCCAGCCCGTACCTGGGGTGGTACTCGGCCAGCAAGTTCGGCCTGGAGGCCATCAGCGACGCGCTGCGGCTGGAGGTGGCGCCGTTCGGGGTGAAGGTGATCCTGGTCGAGCCCGGCGGCTTCGCCAGCGGCATCTGGCAGCGCGGTGTCGATGAGATGCCCTCGCCGGACGGCTCGGCCTACGCGCATCTGTACGGGTTCGCCGACGGGATGATCGCCTACTCGCGCGGCCTGCCCGGGCCGGAACCGGTCGCCAGAGCGGTCCGGGCGGCGCTGACCAGACCGCGCCCCAGGCCGAGGTACCCGGTGGGCGCCGACACGAAGGTCGGATCGATGCTGGAGACGTTCCTACCGGTACCGGCGGTGGACTATGTCAAGTCGGTCCGGTACGGGCTGGACACGCCGAAGTCGTGGCGTGGCCGGGTGGGGTCGAGCATCATCAACCGGCTGATGACGGCGCGCAGCACGACGGAGTAGGACGGTCGGTGGGGGGCCTGCCCCCCCACCGACCGCGGTCCTGTCAGAGCACGAGCGGGATCACCGCGACGCCGAAGCCCGCGGCACCACCGACGAGCAGGACCTTGTCGCCGCGCTTGACCCGCCCCTCGGCCATGGCCAGGCTCAGCCCGCTCGGAATGCTCGCGGCACCGGTGTTGCCCAACCGGTCGACGGTGATCATGGTCTGGTCGGGGCGGAGCCCTATCTTGGTCCGGATGGTCTCGATGGTCTGCACCGACGTCTGGTGCGGGACGCACAGCGTGACGTCGTCGTGGGACCATCCCACCCGGTTGAGCACCTCTTCCATCGCGGGCGGGACCCGCTCCACGCCGAGTTCGTGCAGCCGTGCGCCGTCACAGTCCATGGCGTAGTGCCCGCTGTCGTGCGGCATCAGATTGCCGCCGGACAGGATGGTGGACAGCCGCCACTCCCGTCCGTCCGACCGGAACAGGCCGGGCATCAGACCCCGTTCGCCCGGCTCCTGGGCCTCGATGAGGAACGCCCCGCCGGCGTCCCCGATGGTCAACGCGGGCAGCTTCATCTCGTAGCCGGTGTCCTCGGCGATCTTCCAGCCGATGTGCACGGACGCCATCTCGCCGGTGGTGACGAGCGCCCGCTTCGCCAGGCCCAGCCAGACCTTCGAGGCGGCGACGTCGACCGCGTTGAGGAAGCTGTTGCAGGCGTTCTTCACGTCGCACACCGAGGCGTTCCAACAGCCGAGGCGCTGCTGGACGATGTTGGCCGTGGCGGGCTCGATCACGTCCTGGGTGACCCCGGAGAAGATCAGCAGGTCGATGTCCTCGGGACTGCGTCCGGCCTGCGCCAGCGCCTCCTGGGCGGCGCGGGCGGCCAGCTCGGAGGAGGTCGTGCCCTCCGGCGCGTGCCGGCGCTCCTCGACCCCGCTGAACATCCGGATGAGTCGGCCGGACAGCACCTTGCGGCCGCTCTCCTGGTTCACGCGCTGCACCACCTCGTCGGTGGTCACCACCTTCTCGGGAAGGTAGTGGCCGATACCGGTCACCACGGCCGAGATGCCTGTACCTACCGACGTCATGATTCCTCCCAGCGCCGTGCAATTACCATGTCGAAGCCTTCTCGCCCGTGCGGGACGGGCACAGACCCGACCGAGGTGACCGTCGGAGGGGGCCGACGGGCCGCTGATCAGGCGGGACCGAACAGCAGCGCCGCGTTGTACCCGCCGAACCCGAAGTTGACGTTCAGCGCCGCCGACACGGGGAACCGCCGCGGCTCGCCGCGCACCACGTCGATGCCCGCGCAGTCGTCGGCCAGCGTCACGCAGTTGCGGGTGCCCGGCACCGTACCGGTGCGTACGGCCTGCACGCAGACCGCCGACTCCACCGCGCCGGACGCGCCCATCAGGTGACCGGTCATCGACTTGGTCGACGACACCGGCACCTTGTCGCCGACCAGCCCGGCCAGCAGCGCGGCCTCCATCCGGTCGTTGAGTACCGTGCCCGTGCCGTGCGCGTTGACGTAGCTCACCGCCCCGGCGTCGAGGCCCGCGTCGGCCAGCGCGGTCAGGACCGCGGCACGGGCGGCGGCGCCGTCCGGGGCGGGCGCGCTCAGATGGTGCGCGTCGTTGGC
>JBAUUM010000996.1:0-9414 GCA_049582705.1 Actinocatenispora sp. | reverse complement strand
ACTCCGAGCACGCACAGCTCGCGGTCGCCGCCGCGCGGCTGGCCCGCAGCGCGCCGCGGCTGGTCGAGCTGCCCGGCCCCGACAGCCCCCTGCCCGCACCGGTGGTGAACCAGGTACACGGCTCGGACGGCGCGGCACTGGCCGGACCCGTGTCGCCCGCCGGTGCCGTCGTGCCCGTGGCCGACCGGGCAGCGGACACCGCGCCGCCCGGTGGCGCTGAGGAACGGCCGGTACTGCTCGTGTACACGTCCGGGTCCTCCGGCGCGGTACGCGGAGTGCCGTTGCGTCAGCGGCACATCACCGCCACCGACGAGGCGTTGGACGGCGTGGTCCGGCTCCGCCCGGGTGACGTGGTGCTGCAGCTGCTGCCGCAGTACCACGTGGCCGGCTGGACGGTACTGCCGCTGCTCGCGCTGTCCCGCGGCGTCACGGTCGTACTGGTGCCCGAGTTCGAGCCGGACGAGGTCCTGGAGGCGGTCGGTCGGCACGGGGCCACGGTCACGATGGCGGTCCCCGCCATGTACGGCATGCTGGCCCGCTCGCCCCGGTTCGCCGAGGTGGACCTGACGTCGCTGCGGCTGGCGATCTGCGGCGGGGCCCCGCTGCCGCCCGCGCTGTTGCGGACCTGGCTGGACCGGGGCGTGCCGTTGTGCCAGGGCTACGGGCTGACCGAGGCCGGGCCCAACGTACTGTGCGTGCCGCCGTCCGACGTGGCACGGTCCGCCGGCTCGGTCGGCGTGCCCTACCCGGGTGTCGAGGTGATGCTGGACGGCGCGGAGGTCGGCGAGCTGCTCGTGCGCGGGCCGGGTGTCTTCGACGGCTACTGGTCCGGTGACACCGGTCCGCTGGACCACGGCTGGTTGCGTACGGGCGACCTGGCACGGCGCGACGAGCGCGGCTGGTACCGGATCGTCGACCGGATCGACGAGATGTACACCTCCGGCGGCGAGAAGGTGGCGCCGGCCGAGGTGGAGGCCGCGCTCCGGGAGCATCCCGCCGTGGCCGAGGCGGCCGTCGTGGGTGTGCCGGACGACACCTGGGGCAGCACCGGGATCGCGTTCGTGGTGTCGGCGAACGGGTCCGATGTGGACAGTGACGCGTTGCGGGAATACTGCCGAGGTCGGCTCGCCGGCTTCAAGGTGCCCAGCCGGGTGGTCACCGTGCCGCGGCTGCCCCGCGCGGGGATCGGCAAGGTCCGCCGCGACGCGCTGCGGGCCATGGCGGTGAGCCGCACATGAGCGGGCCGACCACCGTGGGGCCGACCACCGGGGGCACGACCACCGCCGACCGGCGCCGGGCATTGGGCAGCAAGGGAAACCGCACCCGGCAGCGGCTGCTGGACGCGGCGGAGCGGGTGTTCGCCGAACTCGGCTACCACGACGCGTCGGTCGTGAAGATCACCGAGGCCGCCGGGGTCGCGCAGGGCACCTTCTACATCTACTTCCCCGGCAAGCGCGAGATCTTCGAACACCTCGTCGAGGACCTGAATCGTCGGGTACGTCGGGCGATGAGCGCGGCGGCCGACGCGGGCGAGAGCCGGCTGGCCGCCGAGCGGCTCGGCTTCGCCGCGTACTTCGCCTTCGTGGCCGAGCATCCCGGCCTGTACCGGATCATGCGGCAGGCCGAACTGGTGTCGCCGGGCACCCTGCGCGCCCACTACGACCGGATCGTGTCCGGTTACACCGAACGGTTGCGCGCGGCGATGGACGCCGGTGACATCCCGGCGGGCGAGCCCGAGGTGATGGCCTGGGCGCTGATGGGCCTGGGCGAGATGGTCGGCATGCGGTGGGTGTTGTGGAGCGACGGAGCGCCGGTGCCGGAACCGGTACAGGCGGACACCGCGGCCGTGGTGGCCCGGATCCTGGGAGTGGCTGATGAACACAGTGGACGGTGAACTGGCCGGGCGCACGGCCCTGGTGACCGGGGCGGCGTCCGGCATCGGTGAGGCCTGCGCCCGGGCCCTGCACGAGGCCGGTGCGCGTCCCGTGCTGCTGGACCGTGACGAACGGGTCCGGGCGCTCGCCGACGAACTCGGCGGCGAGGCCATGGTGCTCGACCTGACCGACACGGACCGGCTCACGCGGCTGGACCTGGACGTCGACATCGTGGTCAACAACGCCGGCATCCAGCACGTGGCACCGGTCGAGGAGTTCCCGCCGGAGAAGTTCCGGCAGATGATGACCCTGATGGTGGAGGCGCCGTTCCTGCTGATCCGGGCGGCGCTGCCGGCCATGTACGAGCGGGGCTGGGGCCGCGTCGTACACATCTCGTCGGTGCACGGGATGCGCGCGTCGGCGTACAAGAGCGCGTACGTGGCCGCCAAGCACGCCACCGAGGGGCTGTCCAAGGTGGTGGCCCTGGAGGGCGGGCCGCGCGGCGTCACGTCCAACACGGTGTGCCCCGCGTACGTGCGGACCCCGCTGGTGGAGAAGCAGATCGCGGCGCAGGCGGAGCGGCACGGCATCGCCGAGGACGAGGTGGTCGAGAAGATCATGCTCACCGAACCGGCGATCAAGCGGCTCATCGAACCGGCCGAGGTCGCCGCCGCGGTCACCTACCTCTGCTCCGCGCGGGCGTCGTTCGCCAACGGCAGTTCGTTGGTCCTCGACGGCGGCTGGAGCGCGCGATGAGCTACCAACGGATCCAGGTCCGCGTCGCGGGTGGCACGCTCACCGGTGCGATCTGGGGCGACGACGGCCCGGTGGTACTCGCCGTACACGGCGTCACGTCCTCGCACCTGGCCTGGGCGGCGGTGGCCCGGAAGCTGACCGGGGTCCGGCTCGTCGCGGTCGATCTGCGCGGCCGGGGCGACTCCGGCGCGCTGCCCGGCCCGTACGGGATGGCGCAGCACGCTGCCGACTGCGTCGCCGTGCTGGACGCGCTGGGCGTCGCCGGCCCGGTCCCGGTGACCGGGCACTCGATGGGTGGCTTCGTCGCCGTGGTGCTGGCCGACGAGCACCCCGACCGGGTGTCCCGGCTGGTACTCGTCGACGGCGGCCCGCCCCTGCCGGCGCCGCCCGGGGATCCGATGGAGGCGCTGGCCGCGTCGATCGGCCCCGCCGCGGACCGGCTGCGGCGCAGGTTCGCC
Source organism: Actinocatenispora sp. (assembly GCA_049582705.1). Taxonomy (GTDB): domain Bacteria; phylum Actinomycetota; class Actinomycetes; order Mycobacteriales; family Micromonosporaceae; genus Actinocatenispora. The sequence continues at coordinate 6,326 of JBAUUM010000996.1, read as the reverse complement.
GACCGGGCACAGTACCGGGACTTCTGGCGGGCGCATCCCGCGCTGTACAACTGGACCCCGGATCTTGAGTCCTATGTGGACTACGACCTGACCGGCGAGGAACCCGAGTTGCGTTCCAAGGTCTCGCTGGACGCCGTCCGGGAGGACTCCGTCGACCTGCTCACCGGCGACACGCTGCCCGCGGCGTGGCGGCGGCTGCGGCACGACGCGCTGCTGCTGCGCGCCGAACGCGGCATGCTCGACGAGGAGATCCCCATGTACCCGGACGTCGACGCGCTGACCGCGACGCTGCCGGTACGTACCGTGCCCGGCACCAACCACTACACCATCCTGCTCGGCGATCCCGGTGCCGTCGCCGTCGCGTCGGCGCTCCAACCCCCCAGCTGACGGAGAAGCCGATGTCCCGATCCCCCCGCGCCCGAACCCGTCGCGCCCGGGGCGCCCTGACCGGTGCCCTGCTCAGCGTCCTGCTCGTCGCCGGCAGCGTCCTGCTCGCCGGCCCCGCCCACGCCGCCGCCCCGTCGTACCTGACCCAGGAGGCGAGCTTCGGCACCGTCGCGAACGGCTGGGCGAAGGCGGAACGCTACCTCGACACCACACCCGGCTTCACCCAGGAGGACTACCCGCCGGACGGCCGGGGCGACCAGGACGGCCAGCGCCTCACCTTCTTCGGCGGGGACAAGCACCCGTTCTCCGGTCGGTTCCTGCTCTACTACGCGCCCGGCTGGAACACCGGCAGCTCCACGCCGGTGCTGCTGGTGCACGGCGCCAACGACAACCCCGACCGGGCCTGGGCCAACCCCAACGAGTCCGGCGGCTTCGGCTGCGGCGCCGTCACCTGCCCCGGTACCGGGCTGATGCAGTACCTGTCCGGCCGGGGACACCGGGTCTTCGCCATCGGCTTCGCCCACAAGGAGGGCGACAACCTGATGCAGGCGCAGCAGGTCGGCGACGCCATCGCGCTGATCAGGGCGCAGCTCGGGGTGCCCCAGGTCGACGTGGTCGGCTGGAGCAAGGGCGAGATGTCCGCCCGGATGTACGTGTCGTCGGTCAGGCCCAGCTGGGGCCGGTCGTACGCGGGGGACGTGCGGCGACTGATCACCCTCGGCGGCCCCAACGGCGGCTACGACTACCCGTTCGCGCACGGCTGGGCGCACGACCTGTCCGTCTTCCCCGAGTGCGGCGGCAGCGTCAACTCGCCCGTCCCGCACGACCACATGACCTGCTACGGCCAGTACGTGAACCACCCCGAGTTCTCGTTCGTGCCGACCGGAGGGTACGACTGCTACCCCGGGCAGCGGCAGATGCTCGCCCGGTTCGACGGCACGTACGGCATCGACGAGACCCAGCAGGACTGGTACACCACGTACAACGGCGGGCAGGGCTTCTACACCTCCGGTCCCGGCATCCAGGCGGCGATCGACGCCGGCTCGCTGATCGGCCGGATCCAGCAGGCCGGCGTGCCGGCCGCGGTGCACACGTACCTGCTGGCCGGCGGCACACCCAGCGTGGTCGGCATCTACAACGAGAACCGTGGACCCAGCGACGGCGTCGTGTTCACCACGAGCGCCCTGGACACCCGCGGCATCGGGACCGTGGCGGCCACCACCCTGGTGGCCGCCGCCAACCACCTGGAACTCGGCTGGTACCCCACGGTCGAGGCGCAGGTCGACAGCTGGCTCAACTGAAGGGACCATCGATGCGGACTCTGCTCCCCGGCATCACCGCCCGGCGGGTGCCCACCGGCCGGCTGACCGTCAACCTGCTGGAGGTCGACGGCCGCGACGGCCCGCCCGTACTGTTCGTGCACGGCAACGTGTCCTCCGCGCTGTTCTGGCAGTCGACCATGCTCGACGTGCCCGCCCCGTACCGGCCGATGGCGATCGACCTGCGCGGATTCGGCGACACCGACCCCGAGCCGGTGGACGCCACCCGTGGGCTGCGCGACTACGCCGACGACCTGGCCGCCGTCCTCGCGGCGCTGGACCTGCCGCCGGTGCACCTGGTCGGCTGGAGCATGGGCGGCGGCGTGCTGCTGCAGTACCTGGTGGACGCCGCCGACGCGCGGGTCGCCTCGGTGACCCTGGTCGACCCGGTGTCCCCGTACGGCTTCGGTGGCACCCGCGGCACGGACGGCGAACTGTGCCACCCGGACGGTGCCGGGTCCGGCGCCGGCACCGCCAACCCGGAGTTCGTCCGGCGGCTCGCCGACGGCGACCGGGGCGACGAGTCGGCGCTGTCACCGCGCCAGGTACTGCTCGCGCACTACGTGAAGCCGCCGCACGTACCGGAACTCGCCGACATCTTCGTGGAGTCGATGCTGTCCACCCGGATCGGCGACGACCACTACCCGGGGACCGCCGGCACGACGGACGCGTGGCCCGGCGTACTGCCCGGCGACCGGGGCGTGCTCAACACGATGGCGCCGACCCACTTCCGGATCGACGACCTGTCCGGCATCGCCGGCACCCCGCCGATCCTGTGGATCCGGGGCGCCGACGACGTGATCGTCTCCGACACCTCGTCGTACGACCTGGCGTACCTGGGTTCGCTCGGCGTGGTACCGGGCTGGCCGGGGGACAAGGAGTGGCCACCGCAGCCGATGGTGTCGCAGACCCGCGCGCTGCTGGACCGTTACGCCGCTGCGGGCGGCCGGTACAGCGAGGTCGTGGTGGCCGACGCCGGCCACGGCCCGCACCTGGACAAGCCGGCCGAGTTCCGTACCGCCCTGCTCGACCTGCTCACCTCCACCACCTGACCGCACCCTCCGCCCCGAACACCCTTTCGGCATTTTCCCCGTTTCTACGTTTTGTCGGCTTGACCGAAACGTACAAACGGGGAAAATGCCTACCTGGGCGGCGTCGAAACATGCATTTGCCCGTTTTGTACACAGCGTGCCGCGGTCAGGTCCGCACTCGTCCGGGGTGCAACGGCGGCGTGGCCGCGCGGCGGTCAGGTCCACGCCCGCCCGGGACGCAACGGCGGCGTGGCGGCGCGGTCCACGGCGTCACAGGAGCCGCCGTCCGTCGTGCAGGCGGACGACGGGTTCCTCGGCGCTCAGCGCGTCGAGGACCCGGCCCGCGAAGATCTCCGGCATGTGCGTGGACAGCTCGTCGGGGTGCAGCCAGCGGAAGTCGCTGGCCTCGTCGTTGACCGTCAGGGTGCCGCCCGTCGGGCGGCACCGGAACGTCATCGCGATCGTGCCCGTCGTGGTGTTCTGGTAGACCGCGCCGAGTCGCCCCGGCTCGACGTCCAGCCCCGTCTCCTCGCGGACCTCGCGCCGCAGTCCGTCCACGATCGACTCGCCGACCTCCAGCATGCCGCCCGGCGGTTCCCAGCGGCCGTCCTCCGGTCGCCGCAACGCCAGTACGAGACCGTCGTCGTCGACCACCGCGGCGGCCACCGCCACCGGATGCCTGGGCAGGTCCGCCACTGTGCACGCTCCCACGGGTACGAGGCGGACCACCGCCGGGTCACACTACATGTTGATCATGTGTCCGGCCAGGCCGTGCACGGCCTCCTTGACCGCCTCGCCGAGGGTCGGGTGCGCGTGCACGTTGCGGGCCACCTCGTGCACGGTGAGGTCCCACTGCTGCGCCAGGGTCAGCTCCGGCAGCAGCTCGGTGACGTCCGGGCCGATCAGGTGCGCGCCCAGCAGCTCCCCGTACCTGGCGTCGCTGAGGATCTTCACGAAGCCGGCGGTGTCGCCCAGCCCGTGCGCCTTGCCGTTCGCGGTGAACGGGAACTTCGCCACCTGGACGTCGAAGCCGCGTTCCCGGGCCTGCGCCTCGGTCCAGCCGAAGCTGGCGATCTGCGGCTGGCAGTACGTGGCGCGCGGAATCATCACGTAGTCCAGTTCGATGGTCTCCGCGTCGGCGATCGTCTCGGCCGCCACGATGCCCATCGACTCGGCGGCGTGCGCCAGCATCAGCTTCGCGGTCACGTCACCGATCGCGAAGATGTGCGGGACGTTGGTGCGGCACCGGCCGTCCACCTCGATCGCGCCCCGCTCGGTCAGCGCGACACCGGTCCGGTCCAGGCCGTAGCCCTCGACCCGCGGCTGGAACCCGATGGCCTGCAGGACCTTGTCCGCCTCCAGTACCTGACTCTCGCCGTTGCGGGACACGGTCACCCGTACCGCGTCGCCGGAGTCGTCGATGGACTCCACCCGGGTCGAGGTCATGACCTCGATGCCGAGCTTGCGGTACCGGCGGGCCAGCTCCGCGGACACCTCCGCGTCCTCCAGCGGTACGAGGCGGTCGAGGTACTCCACGATCGTGGTCTTGACGCCGAAGTTGTGTAGCACGTAGGCGAACTCGACGCCGATCGCGCCGGCGCCGGCGATGACGATGCGCTCCGGCAGCGTGTCCGAGAGGATCTGCTCCTCGTAGGTCACGACCCGCTCGCTGAGCGACGTGCCGGGCAGCAGCCGGGTGGTGGCGCCGGCCGCGATGATGCAGTGGTCGAAGGTGAGGGTGTCGGTCGACCCGTCGGCCAGAGCGATGCTCAGGGTGTGCGGGTCGGTGAAGGTGCCACGGCCGTCGTACTGCCTGATCTTGTTCTTCTTCATCAGGTAGTGCACGCCCTTGACCCGGCCGTCCGCGACCTTGCGGCTGCGCCGGAACGCCTCGCCGAAGTCGACGCTGACGGTCCCGTCGATCCGGATGCCGAACGTCTTCGCCTCGTGCGTGATGAGGTGCGCCAGTTCGGCGTTGCGCAGCAGCGCCTTGGACGGGATGCACCCCACGTTGAGGCAGACCCCACCCCAGTACCGTTCCTCGACGACCGCGGTGGTCAGGCCGAGCTGGGCGGCGCGGACCGCGGCGGTGTACCCACCGGGGCCGGCGCCGAGGACGACCACATCGACGTGCTCACTCATGCTCGGATCGTATCCGTGGCGCGGACGTGGCTCCGCGCGCCGCTGGTCACCGCGGCGCGCGTCACGCCCGGAGGCCGACGGGGTGCCGCCGCTGCGTGGTTCGACCGGTCGGTCGGCCGGTTGCCCGGCCGCGAGTCCAGGTCAGCCGGGGTTTCGGCAGGTCGGCGACCGGCGCCGTCCCGTTTTCCGGGTCACCGCGGTGATCGGGAATTACCTAAAGTGGTCGAGAGTCCGAATCGGCCCCGGCCACGACAACTGGTAGGTTTCGCTGACAGGGAAGCGTTATGGACCTGCTCGCCGAGGAAAGTTCTTCCGACCTGATCGGGTACGGGGAGCGCGGCGTGGGCGAATCCCTGGTGCGGGATGCGCCGGCGTGGCCTGCTGGAGCGCGGCCTGTGGACCGGCCGGAACATCCGCCGGTGGCCGCCGCCCGGCACGTCTCCGGGCTTGCGCCGGACGCGGGGACGCAGCCGGCGGGTCCGTGTCCTCCCCGGAGAGGTAGCGACTGTGCAGCACCAACATCGGGAGCGCACGTGAGATGGCCTTGGAGCACCAAGCGGGGAGTGCCTCAACCGGACGGAGAGGTCCCGACGTCGCCCCGGCATCTGGCCGCCCCTGGGCAGTCCCCGACCTGGCAGGCACCCGCCCCAGCCGTTCCACCCGTCCCGCCACCGCCGCCCGCCGTACCGGCGCCGGCCACCGTGTCCGTCGGGGCCGTGGAGACGTACGCCCTGCGGATCCTCGCCCTGCTGGAGGATGTCCGACCGGACCTGGACACGCTGGGGCAGGAGCAGGACCCGGAACATCTGCGCCGCGTCTACCGGGTGGACCACGCCGCGAACCGGGCCCGCCGGTACGCCGAGAACCTCCTGGTCACCGCCGGGGCCCCGATCACCGATCCCAACCGCCGCACCACATCGATGCTCGACGTACTGCGTGCCGCGATGTCGGTGATCGACCACTACGGGCGCGTCCAGCTCGGTCGCATGGTGGAGGTCGGCGTCACCGACAGCGCGGCCGACGACGTGATGCGGGTACTCGCCGAACTGCTCGACAACGCCACCCGGTGCTCGCCGCCCACGGTGCCCGTGGTCGTGGCGGCCCACCTGACCGGAACCGGTGACGTCCTGATCCGGATCGAGGACACCGGGATCGGTATCGCACCGGACGTCCTGGCGGACCTGACCGCCCTGCTCGACCATCCTCCGGCGCACTTCCACGGCACCCGGCTCGGCCTGGCCATCGTCTCCCGCCTGGCCGCCGCGCACAATCTGCAGGTCCGGCTGATCCCCCGGGTCCCGAGCGGCACCACGGCCCTGGTCGCCGTGCCGGCGCGGCTGCTGTGTGAGCTTCCACCGGACAACCCGCCGCCCCCGCATCCGTCCCCCGCGCCGCGGTCGCGTCCGGCGACGCCCTCCGGCGCCCGCTCGTCGTACCGGCTGTCGGC
>JBAUUM010000995.1:0-1634 GCA_049582705.1 Actinocatenispora sp. | reverse complement strand
GCCCTGCGCCGCGCCGCCCTGCGCCGCGCCGCCCTGTGCCGCTCCGGGCGGGTCCGCGGTGTCCAGTACGACGCGATAGCCGGCGGCCACGGCGGGCAGCGTCACCGTCGCCTCCGTGTCGCCCGCGTGCAGCCAGTACAGGTACGAGCCGCCGGTCACGGGCGCGCCCCGGGAGTCGTACCGGTCGGTGCGGGAACCGTCGAGGAACACACCCAGCGTGCGGTCGCCCGGCCGGTGCCAGTCGTCGTGCGTGACCTCGCCGCCGTCCGGCCGGAACCAGGTGACGTCCCGGCGGGCCTGCTTCCCGGCGGCCACCCCGGTGAGGAAGTCGCGCCTCCGGAAGACCGGCTCCGCGGCCCGCAGCGCGAGCAGCCGACGGGTGAACTCCAGCAGGTCGCCGTCCACGTCGGACCAGTCCAGCCAGGACACCTCGTTGTCCTGGCAGTACGCGTTGTTGTTGCCGTGCTGGGTGTTGCCCAGCTCGTCGCCGGCCAGCAGCATCGGGGTGCCGACCGACAGCAGCATCGTGGCCAGCAGGTTGCGGACCTGCCGGGCCCGGGCCGAGGTGACCTCCGGGTCCCCGGTGTCGCCCTCCACGCCGAAGTTGACCGACCGGTTGTCGTCGGTGCCGTCCGCGCCGTGCTCCCCGTTCGCCGCGTTGTGCTTGCGCCGGTAGCTGACCAGGTCGCGCAGCGTGAACCCGTCGTGCGCGGTGACGAAGTTGACCGAGGTCCACGGAGCCCGCCCGTGGTGGCCGTACAGGTCCTCCGAGCCGGCGAGCCGGGTGCCGACCTCGGACAGGTCGGCCGTCTCGCCCCGCCAGAAGTCCCGCACCGCGTCCCGGTACCGGCCGTTCCACTCGGCCCACGGCGGCGGGAACCCACCCACCCGGTAGCCGTCCGTGCCCAGGTCCCACGGCTCGGCGATCAGCCGGACGCCGCGCAGCAGCGGGTCCTGACCGATCGCGGCGAGGAAACCCGAGTGCCGGTCCACGCCGTCCGACGACCGGCACAGCGCGCTGGCCAGGTCGAACCGGAACCCGTCGACGCCCATCACCGACACCCAGTGCCGCAACGAGTCCAGCACCATCCGCAGCACCGGCGGCTGCCGCAGGTCCAGCGTGTTTCCGCACCCCGAGTAGTCCCGGTAGCGGGACGGGTCACCAGGCTCCAGCCGGTAGTACGTGCGGTTGTCGAGCCCCCGGTACGCCAGCGTCGGCCCGTCCGGCGGGCCCTCCGCGGTGTGGTTGTACACCACGTCGAGGACGACCTCGATGCCCACCGCGTGCAGCGCGTCCACCATCGCGCGGAACTCCGTCACGGCGCAGGCGCCGGCCGCGTACCGGCCGTCCGGCGCGAAGTAGCCGAGCGTGTTGTAGCCCCAGTAGTTGGTCAGCCCCCGGGCGGCCACCGACGGTTCGGTGGCGCCGCACTGGACCGGCAGCAGCTCCACCGCGGTCACGCCGAGCCGGGTCAGGTGCTCGACCGCGGCCGGATGCGCCAGCCCCGCGTACGTGCCGCGCAGCGGCTCCGGCACCCCCGGCATCCGAGCGGTGAAGCCGCGTACGTGCAGCTCGTACAGCACCGTGTCGGCCCACGGCCGAGGCGAGGGCCGGACCGCGTCCGGCACCGGGC
>JBAUUM010000994.1:0-5952 GCA_049582705.1 Actinocatenispora sp. | reverse complement strand
GCCAGCGCGAGTTCCGCGCCGACGGCGACGCCGACCCCCTCGGCGATGGCGTTCATCGTCATCGAGTCGGTCACCACCGCACCGGTGTAGCCGAGCTTTTCCCGCAGCAGGCCGGTGAGTACCGCACGACTCAGCGTTGCCGGGGCGTCGTCCAGCGCCGGGAACCGGACGTGCGCGGTCAGGATCGCCCGTACCCCGGCGGCGATCGCCGCGCGGAACGGTACGAGATGCGGCTCCAGGTTCCCGCTGTACGTGGGCAGCGCCAGGTGCGAGTCGACCGCGGTGGCGCCGTGCCCCGGGAAGTGCTTGACGCAGCCGGTCACGCCCGCGGACTGCAGCCCTTCCAGGTACGCGACCACGTGCGCGGCGACCCGGTCCGGATCGGAGCCGAACGACCGGGTGCCGATGATCGGATTGTCCGGGTTGGTGTTCACGTCGGCGACGGGCGCCAGGTTGAGGTTGACGCCCAGCGCGGCGAGTTCGGCACCGATGGCGGCGCCGACCTCGCGTGTCAGCTCGACGTCGTCCACCGCGCCGAGGGCCAGGTTGCCCGGGTTGGGGGAACCGTCGGTGGCGTGCAGCCGGGTGACGTCGCCGCCCTCCTCGTCGAGCGCGACGAGGACGTCGGTGCCGGCACCGCGGATGTCGGAGACCAGCTCGCCGAGCTGGGCGCCGTCGGCGATGTTGTGCGCGAACAGCACGATCCCGCCGAGCCCGTCGGCGAGCCAGCCGCGCAGCGCGGACGGCAGGGTGTACCCCTCCATGCCGACGAGCAGGCAACGGTCGACGGCGTCGCTCCTGCTGGTCACGCCCCGATCCTCGCACCTGCCGTAAGCTTTGTCCCTCGCCGAATGTTCACAAGAAAATAAATTTCTTGTTTCGACGGGACCGCACAGTGGGTGAAACCGGGCGGTGAACCCGGCGAAACCGGACCCGGAGGTCGACCCGGACCGTTACCGTCCCGATCAGGTACGGCCGTTGCCCCTCGGCTGTTGCCGGGCGCCGCGCAGCCGACGGAGCCTGCCCACCGTGACCGGGTCGGCGGCCAACGCGGCCGGCGAGTCGAGCAACGCGTTGAGCACCTGGTAGTAGCGGGTGGCGGACAGGCCGAACCGATCGCGGATGGCCTGCTCCTTGGCCCCCGCGTAGCGCCACCACTGCCGCTCGAAGGCCAGGACCTCGCGATCGCGCCCGCTCAGCCCATCGGCCCCTGCCGGCGTCGACTCGTCCATCCATCACATTGAATCACGATGCCCCCAGCGGACCCCAGATCCGCACTCGGGCATAAAAACAGCCCGCACGACGAGGGGGCCGCCTCGCCGCACGGGCTTGCATGTACGTGCTCAGTCTTGCAGCGGTTCGAGCACCAGTCAACACACAGACGCCGTACCGTAACCTTCCCGCGCCTACCCGCACCGCTAACGCCACCGCACCACCACCCGTGGTCCCGTGGTCCCGTGAATGCCGAGGCCCGACCGGCGCTAGACGCGGATGATCTCTATGCCCGCCGTGGAAAATCCCGAGGTCAGGCCGTTCTCCGCGGACATGTCGGTGACCAGGGTGTGCACCCGGTCGATGGGGCAGATCCGGGCGAAGGCGTGCTGGCCGAGCTTGGAGGCGTCCGCCACGATCACGATGCGCCGGGCCCGGGCCGCCATCAGCTGGTTGATCGCCGCCTCACCCTCGTTGTGGGCGGCGGCGCCGAGTTCCACGTCGACGGCGTCCACGCCGAGGAACGCCACGTCGAGCATCAGGTCGCGCAGGATCCCGGTGGCCAACGGGCCGACCAGCTCGTACGACTGGGGTCGGACCACACCGCCGGTGACGACGAGCTTCACGTGCGGTCGCACGATGAGTTCGTTGGCGATGTTCAACGCGTTGGTGACGATGGTCAGCGCCGTACCGTCGCCGGTGGTGCCGCCGGCCAGGTCGGGCCGGGTGGCGAGGGCCCGGGCCACCTCGGTGGTGGTGGTGCCGCCGTTGATGCCGACCACCATGCCCGGCGTGACCAGGGCCGCCGCGGCGGCGCCGATCCGCTGCTTCTCGGGCGCCCGCTTGGCCGACTTGTACCGCAGCGGCAGGTCGTAGGAGACCGCGCTGGCCACCGCGCCGCCGCGGGTCCGGGTGATCATCTGCTGCTGCGCGAGCTGGTCGAAGTCGCGTCGGATCGTCGCCTGCGAGACGTCCAGCCTCTCGGCCGCGTCCTCCACGCTGACCCGCCCGGTCTCGGCGAGCACCTCCAGAAGCGCGGTCCACCTCGCGTACCGATCCACGGGACCTCCCTACACCTCAGCACGCCGGCGGTGCACAATGATGCGCGAAACCCCGACTCAACGTCGAGGCGTATGCGCGGAGCTTACGCGCCGGGGGTCACGGCTCAACAGTTCGCCGCCAACCTACTGGAGGCCCCATGCCGGACGATGCAGCCCACGCGCCCGCGGTCGTCGCCGAGATCGCCAGTCAACCGGAGTGTTGGCGGCGCGCGGCGGCCGTCGCCGGCGGGCAGGCGGGTGCGCTGCCCCGGGACGGCGAACGGGTCGCCGTGGTCGGCTGTGGCACCTCCTGGTTCGTGGCCCAGGCGTACGCCGCCCTGCGGGAGGCGGCCGGCCGGGGCGAGACCGACGCGTTCGCGGCCTCCGAGATTCCGTTCGACCGGCCGTACGACCGGCTCGTCGCGATCAGCCGGTCCGGCACCACGACCGAGGTACTGGACGTGCTGCGGCGGCTGGCCCCGGGCACCGCGAGCGTGGTACTGACCGGGATCGTCGACGCGCCGATGGCCAAGCTCGCGGGCGAGACCGTCGTACTGGACTTCGCCGACGAGACGTCGGTGGTGCAGACCCGGTTCGCGACCAGCGCGCTGGCCCTGCTGCGCGCCACGCTCGGGCACGACATCGAGGCGGCCGCCGCCGACGCGGAGACCGCGGTCGTGGCCCCGCTGCCGCTCCCGGTCGATACCACCGAGCAGGTCACCTTCCTGGGCCGCGGCTGGACCGTGGGGCTGGCGAACGAGGCCGCGCTCAAGTGCCGCGAGGCGGCCGGGCTGTGGACGGAGTCGTACCCGGCGATGGAGTACCGGCACGGGCCGATCGCCATCACCGGGCCGGGCCGTGGCGTCTGGATGTTCGGTCCGGCACCCGCCGGGCTCGACGAGGACATCGCCCCGACCGGCGGCACCTTCGTCGCCAGCGCGCTGGACCCGATGGCCGACCTGATCCGGGCGCAGCGGTTCGCCGTCGCGGCCGCCCACCACCGCGGTCTGGACCCGGACAACCCGCGGCACCTGACCCGTTCCGTCATCCTCGGCTGATCTGATGAGCAGGGACACGGGACAGCGGTCGGCACCGTCCGGCGCCACCGGCGCCACCGGCGCCACCGGCGCCACCGGCGCGGAGGCGGTGACCGAGACCGCGGTCGCCATCGACGTCGGTGGCACCTCCATGAAGTGCGCCCTGGTCGACCCGCACGGCACCGTGCTGCACACGGAGCGGCACGCGACCGGCCGGGAGCGCGGGCCGGACGCGGTGGTGGAGACGATCGTGGACGTGGCCGCCGGCCTGGTCGACGCGGCCCGGGACGGTGGCCGCCCCCCGCGGGCGGTCGGCATCGTGGTGCCCGGGGTGGTGGACGAGGCGAACGGCGTCGCGGTCTACTCCAGCAACATCGACTGGCGGGACGTACCGTTCGGCGCGCTGATCGAGCGGCGTACCGGGCTGACCACCGCGCTGGGCCACGACGTACGGGCGGGCGCGGTCGCGGAGGCCCGGCTGGGCGCGGGCGCGGGCAGCGACAACGTGCTGTTCGTGGCCATCGGTACCGGCATCGCCGCCGGTCATGTGCTGCACGGCAGCACGTACTCCGGTGCGCACGGGGCGCCCAGCGAGCTCGGCCACATCCCGGTCCGGCCGGACGGTCCGCTCTGCGGCTGCGGACGGTACGGCTGCCTGGAGTCGATCACCTCCGCGGCGTCGGTCGCCCGCCGGTACGCCGAGGCGGGCGGGGACCGGGTCGCGGCGGCCGAGGTCGTGGCGCGCGCGGCGGCCGGCGAACCGGTCGCGGTCGAGGTGTGGCGGGAGACGGTCGAGATACTCGCCGACGGCCTGGTCACCGCGGTGCGGCTGCTCGATCCGGAGGTGATCGTGATCGGCGGCGGGCTGGCCGAGGCCGGCGAGATGCTGCTGGGGCCGCTGGGTCCGGCGATCGGGGAACGGATCGCGTTCCAGACCGCGCCGCGGCTGGTGCCCGCCGCGCTCGGCGACGAGGCCGGCTGCATCGGGGCGGCGCTGCTGGCGCTGGACCGGTCACACTCGGCACTGTGAAGGAGCCCGCATGACCGTGTTGCGCAACGCCAGGATCGTCACCCCCGACGCGGTGCTGGACAACGGCCACCTCGACGTGTCCGACGGGGTCATCACCGCGGTCGGTGACGGCCCCGGTTCCGCCGGCGCGGACGTGCTGGACCTGGGTGGGTCCACCGTGCTGCCCGGCTTCGTGGACATCCACACGCACGGCGGCGGTGGCGCCACGTTCACCACAGGCGACGCCGACGAGGCCCGCCGGGTGGCCGACTTCCACCGGGCGCACGGCACCACCACGATGCTGGCCAGCCTGGTCACCTCGCCGCCGGAGCTGATGGTCGCCGCCACCACGGCGTACCGGCCGCTGGTCGCCGACGGCACGCTGGCCGGCCTGCACTACGAGGGTCCGTACCTGTCACGGGCGCGGTGCGGCGCGCAGAACCCGGCGTACCTGCGCGACCCCGACCTGACCGAGCTGGAGACCCTGCTGGGCATCGGCGGGGTCCGGATGGTCACCATCGCGCCGGAACGCACCGGCGCCATGGACGCCATCCGGTTCCTGGTGGAACGCGGCGTGGTCGTCGCCGTCGGGCACACCGACGCCACGTACGAGCAGGTACTGGCGGCCGTGGACGCCGGCGCGACCGCCGGCACGCACGTGTTCAACGGGATGCGCCCACCGCACCACCGGGACCCGGGGCCGGTCTTCGCGCTCCTCAACAACCCCCCGGTGACCTGCGAGTTCATCGCCGACGGGCACCACCTGCACGACGGCACGCTGGCCTTCGCCGCGTCGGTGACCGGGCCGGAGCGGGCGGCGCTGATCACCGACGCGATGGCCGCCGCCGGGATGTCCGACGGCGAGTACGAGCTGGGCGGTCAGGCCGTCACGGTGACCGGCGGGGTGGCGCGGCTGGCGCCGTCTCCGGGGGATCCGCCCGAGGGTGGCTCGATCGCGGGCAGCACGCTGACGATGGACCTCGCCGTGCGGCGCGCCATCGGCGCCGGACTGTCCCTTGTGGACGTTGCCCGGATGGCGGCGACCACCCCGGCCCGGACGATCGGGCTCGGCGACCGTGGGACGCTCACCGTCGGCGCCCGGGCCGACCTGGTCGTACTCGACGCCGACCTGGCCGTCGAACGCGTCATGCGAGGAGGTGCCTGGCTGTGATCCTGACCGTGACGCTGAACGCGGCGCTGGACGTCACGTACCGGGTGGACGAGCTTCATCCACATCGGACCCACCGGGTCCGGGAGGTGTCCGCCCGCCCCGGCGGCAAGGGCATCAACGTGGCCTCGGTCCTGGCCCAGCTCCGGGAGCCGGTGGTGGCCACCGGCCTGCTCGGCGGCCCGACCGGTGAGCGGATCCGCGCCGGGCTGGCGGCGGCGAGGATTCCGGACGGATTCGTCCCGGTGGCCGGCGAGTCGAGGCGCACCCTGGTGATCGCCGACGACATCGACGCCACCGGCTTCTGGGAGCCGGGGCCGGAGATCACCGCGGCCGAATGGAGCGCGTTCGTCAGCCGGTACCAGGGCCTGCTGCGGGTGGCCCGCGCGGTCGCGCTGTCCGGCAGCCTGCCGCCCGGCGTACCCGAGGACGCGTACGCGCAGCTGGTCACCGCGGCGCGGCAGGCGTCCGTGCCGTGCGTACTGG
>JBAUUM010000993.1:0-23420 GCA_049582705.1 Actinocatenispora sp. | reverse complement strand
GGCCGACGCGGCCGGTCGTGGCGCCGAGGACACGGGCGGCGACCGGCCGGCACGGCGGCGGGCCGGGCTGCTCGTCGGCGTCGGGATCCTGCTGGTCGCCCTGAACCTGCGGCCCGCCATCACCAGCATCGGGCCGCTGCTCAGCCAGATTCAGGCCGGCCTCGGCATGTCCGGGACCACCGCCGGCCTGCTGGCCACGCTGCCGGCGCTGTGCTTCGGCGCGTTCTCCGGCCTCACCCCGCGGCTGATCCGCCGGTTCGGCGCCCACCGGGTGCTCCTGGTCGCCATGGCCGGGCTCCTGGCCGGCCTCGCGCTGCGGCCGTTCGCCACCACGACCGGGGTGTTCATCGCGGCCAGCGTCGTCTGCCTGGCCGGCATCGCGGCGGGCAACGTGACCCTGCCGGCACTGGTCCGCGCGCACTTCCCGGAGCGGATCGGCCTGGTCACGGGCCTCTACACGATGGTCATGAACCTCGGTACCGCGCTCGGCGCGGCGCTCGCCGTACCGGCGGCGGACATCTCCGGCGGCTGGCGGGGTGGCCTCGGCGCCTGGGCCGCGATCGCCGTGGTCGGCCTGTTGCCCTGGCTCGGCGCCATCCGTGCCGACCGGGGCCGGACACCGACCGCCGCCACCACGGCCCTGCGGGTACGCCCGGCGCGCACCCGGCTGGGCTGGGCGCTCGCCGTGTACATGGGCACCCAGTCGCTCCAGGCGTACGTGGTGTTCGGGTGGCTGGCCCGGATCTTCACCGACGCCGGCTACCCGCCCGGGACGGCCGGCCTGCTGGTCTCGGTGGTGACCGCGATCGGCATGCCCATCGCGCTGCTGTTGCCGACGCTCGCCGGGCGGGGAGCCAGCCAGCGCCCGTACGTGGTGCTGCTCATCGGTTGCTACATCGCCGGTTACCTGGGGTTGATGTTCTGGCCACACGCCGGCGCGGTGATCTGGGCGGTACTGATCGGCATCGGCGGTGGCGCCTTCCCGTTGGCTCTGCTCATGGTCGGGTTGCGGTCCCGGACACCGGCCGGCACCAGCTCACTGTCCGCGTTCGCGCAGAGCGTCGGTTACCTGATCGCCGCCGTCGGCCCGGTGCTGGTGGGCTACCTGCGGGACGCAACCGGCGGATGGGACGTACCGATAGTGTTCCTGCTGGTTGTGCTCGTACCGCAACTGTTCTCCGGCCTGGCAGCCGGACGCCCACGCTGTCTCGAGGACGAGCCGGGCGCGATCGCTGCCACCGGGGACGATGACAGCCACCTACCCGTTCGGTAACGGGACGCGTTCGGTACGTTCGGGGGAGGCAGGACCGGCTGAACGGGTCGAGTCCGCCCCATCAGCTGTGGACGGGTTTCTTATCCACTAGGTACCGGATGAAACGATAGGGGAATGAGCGATACGCAGCGAAGCGGAGCGCGTCCTGCCCTCCAGCCGGTGCTCGTCCGGTCGGTGCGGGCATGAGGGCCCGCGTCCTGGTCGTGGACGATGACCCCGCCCTGGCCGAGATGCTCGGCATCGTGCTCCGCAGTGAGGGATTCATGCCCTCGTTCGTGGCCGACGGTGAACGGGCGCTTGCCGCGTTCCGGGAGACGCGACCGGACATCGTCCTCCTCGACCTCATGCTGCCCGGCATGAGCGGGCTGGACGTGTGCCGGGCGATCAGGTCCGAGTCGGGTGTGCCGATCGTGATGCTGACGGCCAAGAGCGACACCGTCGACGTGGTGCTCGGCCTGGAGTCCGGCGCCGACGACTACGTGGTGAAGCCGTTCAAGCCGAAGGAACTGGTGGCCCGGATGCGGGCGCGGCTGCGGCGCGGTGAGGACACCGCCCCGGAGCTGTTGACCATCGGTCCGGCCGGCCGTCAGATCACCATCGACGTGCCCGCGCACACCGCGACCCGCAACGGCGGCGAGGTGAAGCTGACGCCCCTGGAGTTCGACCTGCTGGTCGCGCTCGCCCGCAAGCCGCGTCAGGTGTTCACCCGCGAGGTGCTGCTCGAACAGGTGTGGGGCTACCGCCACGCCGCGGACACCCGGCTGGTCAACGTGCACGTCCAGCGGCTCCGCGCGAAGATCGAGCCGGACCCGGAGCGTCCCGAGATCATCCTGACCGTCCGGGGCGTGGGCTACAAGGCGGGCACGGGATAGGTCGTGCGAGCGGACACGGGTGGGGTGGGGACAGGGACCCGGCGGGAGCCGGGAAGCCCGCCTGCCGGCGACCCCGGCCACCCGTCGTACCTGCCGCGCTGGGCGGTGTCGGCGCGGGACGCGTTCCGGCGTGCCCTGCACCGGGCGAGCCCCTTCGTACTGGCGAGGGCGCTGCGGGTGCTGAGCCCGTGGCGTCGTTCGCTGCAGCTGCGCGTCGTGTCGATCACGCTGCTCGTCTCGTCGCTGCTGGTGCTCGCCTTCGGCTACTTCGTGGCCAAGCAGATCACCGCCGGACTGGTCGTCGCCAAGCGTGCGGCGGCGGTGCGGCAGGTGGGCCTGGGCGCGGGCAAGGTGCGCCAGCAGCTCTCCGCGTTGACCGGTCAGGACGATCCGGACCTCGGCCGGACCGTGCGTGAGGTGGTCATCCAGCTCGCCACCTCGCCGACGAAGGCGGGCACGTACGAGGTCAAGTTGGTGCCGGAGGCACCGATCGGAGCAGCCCCGTACAGCACCGCCGACAACGGAGCGATCACGGTCTCCGACGAGATGCGGGACACCGTCGCGCACCGGGGCAACCTCGCGTACCAGTTCACGATGGCGCGCCCGCAGGGCGGGCCGCGCCGTCCGTACCTGGCCGTCGGCACGCACATCGACGCCGGGTGGGGTGCATTCGACCTCTACTACCTGTTCCCGCTGGATGACGAGGTGGCCGCGGCCAATCTGGTGCGCAACACCATGGTGGTCGCCGGCGTCGCCCTGGTGCTCCTGCTGGCGCTCATCGCGGCGCTGGTGACGAGGCTCGTCGTCGCCCCGGTGCGGATCGCCGCCCGGACCGCGCAACGGCTGTCCGCCGGCCTGCTGCACGAACGGATGGAAGTCCAGGGCGAGGACGACCTGGCCCGGCTGGCGGCGTCGTTCAATCAGATGGCCAACAGCCTGCAGAGCCAGATCGTGCGCCTGGAGGAGCTGTCCCGGTTGCAGCGGAGGTTCACCTCCGACGTCTCGCACGAGTTGCGAACACCGTTGACCACGGTGCGGATGGCCGCGGACATGCTCTATTCCAGCCGCGACGAATTCCCGCCCACCTCGGCGCGTACCGCCGAGCTGTTGGCCGACGAGCTGGACCGCTTCGAGGCCCTGCTGACCGACCTGCTGGAGATCAGCCGGTTCGACGCCGGCTTCGCGGTCCTGGACTCGGAGCCGGTCGACCTGGTGGCCATCGTGCGGCGGGTCGCCGACGGCTTCGCGGTACTCGCCGAGCGGATGCGGTGCCCGGTGCGGCTCGAACTGCCGAGCGCGCCGGTCATCGCCGAGGTGGATCCGCGGCGGGTCGAGCGGATCCTGCGCAACCTGATCGGCAACGCGATCGAGCACGGTGAACACCAGCCGGTGCGGGTCCAGCTGGCCGCCGACGAGCGGACCGTCGCGCTCGTCGTCCGGGACCGCGGCATCGGCCTGCGGCCGGGCGAGGAGAAGCTCGTCTTCAACCGGTTCTGGCGGGCCGACCCGTCCCGGGCACGACAGACCGGCGGCACCGGGCTGGGACTGTCGATCAGCCTGGAGGACGCGCGGTTGCACGGAGGCTGGCTGGAGGCATGGGGTGCGCTGGGTCAGGGTTCGCAGTTCCGGCTGACGGTGCCGGCGCGGGCCGGAGACCGGATCGTCGCCTCCCCGTTGCCGCTCGTGCCTGAGGACGCCGACGTGCTGCCGGACGAGGCGGCACCCGCACGGTTGGCGGCCGGACCGGACGGCCTCGCCGTCGAGGAAGATGGCGGCGCCGTGGCGCATGGCGGTGCTGTGGAGCAGGACAGTGCTGTGGAGCAGGACAGTGCTGTGGAGCAGGACAGTGCAGTGGCGCGTGGCGGCGTTGAGGGCCGGGGCGTCTCCGAGGACCCTCGTCGTGGTGACGGTTCCCGTGGAGTCGAGGACCACGGAGATCCTGAGGAGCGAGGCGGTCATGGCGAACACGGCACTGCCGAGAGCCGTGCCGCTGTCCCCGCCCAATCCCTGTCCGGCTCCGGACAGACTCCGGCCACCGAGGACTCTTCCGTAGCTGGCGTCGATGTCAGCACCCCCGACTCAACGGATGACACGGTGAAGGACAACCGGGTCCGGACCGGGTCGTCCGGTCCCGGGATGCCCGGGTCAGGTGGGAACGGGGTCGCCGCCTCGGCGACCGGTCACGACGGGGACGGAAGCACGCCGGACGACTCGGCATCGGGCGAGCCGTCGGACGACGCGACGGACCCGGAGGACGGATCGTCGGGCGGGCTGCAACGGGCACGACGCTCATTGGGTCGCCGTCTGGCGCGGGCGGGGAAGGGTCGCGGCAACGGGGGTCGGAATGACTGAGGTGCGCCCCGCGCGCCGTCTCCGGTGCGTATCGCTCGTGCTGACCGGCGTGGTCCTGGTGACGGTCGGACTGCTGTCGGGTTGCGGGGTGCCCAGCTCGGGACCCCCGGTGGTGGTGTCCCGGGCGCCCGTCAACGGATCGAGCGACGATGCGCCGCACCGCTTTCCGCAGGTGCTGCTGCCCTCGCGCGGCACCAACCCGCGTGACCTGGTCGACCAGTTCTTCATGGCCGCGGGAGCGGACCCCAGGCCCGATCAGCTCCGGGACAACGTGCGGCAGTTCTTCACGCCGAGCAGTCGGGACTCGTGGGAGCCGGATCTCGCCGGCATGACCCTGGTGCGGATCACCGGTTACCAGACCGGCCAGCAGCAGAGCAGCGGGGCCAGTGGCAGCCCGGATCCGGACCCCAGCGCGAGCGGCGACGCACAGGGTTCGCCCGCCACGACCGCCACCGCCACGGTCGACGTGACCGGCAACCTCGTTGGCCTGTTGACGCCGAACGGCACCGTGCAGCCCCTGCCGAGCGGTCAGTCCGACACCTATCACGAGAAGTTCGAACTCGAGAAGATCAACGAGATCTGGCGGATCGCCAACCCGCCCGCCGAGACGTTGCTCAGTACCGATGCGATCAGCAGCGAATACGACGCGGTGACCGTGTACTTCGTCAGCCCGGACCAGCGGACGTTGGTCCCGGACCTGCGCTACCTGCCGGCCACGATGCGACCCGAGAAGCGCCGCACGGTGCTGGTCGACGCGCTGCTGGACGGACCGTCCCGATGGCTGGGCCAGGCGGCGGTCAGCGCGATCCCGGACCGGACCAAGCGACGCGGCAACGTGGTCAGCTCGAACAACGGACTGATCGTCAACCTCACCAGCGATGCCAGTGACGCGAACGATCCGGTCCTGATGTCCGCGCAGCTGGCGTGGACCCTGCGGACGGTCATGGGCGGCTGGATGCAGATCCGCGTCGAGGGGCGGGTGCTGAAGGTGCCCGGCCTGTCCGGCACCGACGCCGACTGGGAGACCTGGCGTTCCTACAACGTCGCGACGCGCAGCGCCGACTCCGAGGGCTACTACGTGTCCGGCGGTCACGTGACCACCGTCGACCCGGACGATCCGCTCCCGCTGCCACTGGCCGACCCGGCTGCCGCGCGGATCGACAGCAACGTGCTGCGTGCCGCGCTCTCGGTCGACAGCCAGCGGGTCGCTGTCGTGCGGCAGGGGCCGCACCGCGAACAGCTCTGGCTGGGACGGCTGGGCCGCGGCCGCAACTCCACGACCTTCACCCAGGCCGCCAACCTGGACGGGGCCAGCCTGATCGGTCGGCCCAGCTTCCTGACCGGCACCGGTGGCGTGCTGGTTCCGGTGGACGGCGAACTGCGCAGCGTGGCGAGCAGCGGCGCCAGCAGCGCGGTCGACTTCGCCGGCCCGGACCCGATCGGCGAGGTCACCGACGTGTCCGTGTCGCCGGAAGGGACACGGGTGGCGCTGGTTGTGGGCGGGCACCTGTATGTCGCGCCGCTGATCCTGACCGGTGGCGGGGACCATGTGGTGGTCGGCCCACTTCGCCACCTCGCGCAGGGCTTCACCAGGATCTCCGCCGTCGCCTGGACCGAGGACACCCGCGTGGTGTTCGGCGGGCGTGGCACGACGAGCGCGGGTCCGCTGTCCCCCGGGGCGCAGGGTGGCGCCTGGTCGTTCAGCGTCGACAACGTGTTCTCCGATCTGCTGACCGGAGCGGACGACAACGCGGTGCCCACCCAGATCGCCTCCTCCACCAGTGACGCCTTCAAGGGATCGCCGCACGGCAAGGTGCTGCTCACCGCCCACCGGCAGATCCTGTCGGTGACCGGCAACCTGGTCGGTCCGCCCCATGGAGCAGCTGAGGCGCCGACCGGCAGCGAGCCGTTTTTCCCAGCCTGACTCGCCCGGCGGGCATCGTGATGGTTTTCCACAGCCGGCCGGCGAGGTTGTCCACAGGTCGACTCCGGCGGTGGCATTGGAGCGTTCCGCGCCGCACGGTGGGTGCATGCGAGGCATGTGGAGCGATCTGGTCGAGCTGGTCTTTCCCGCTGACTGTCCGGGCTGTGGGAGCTCGGGCCCGGCGTCGCCGTTGTGCGGGCGGTGTGTGGCGGCCCTGGTCGGCGCGCATCCGCAGGTCGCGCGACCGGACCCGGCACCTCCGGGGCTGCCGCGGTGCGTGGCCCTCGGCGCATACCGGGACCTGCTGCGCGAGCTGTTGCTGGCGTACAAGGAGCGAGGCCGGCTCGGCCTGGCCGGCCCCCTCGGCGCTGCTCTTGCTTCCGTGGTGAGCGTCGCCGTCGCGGAGGCTGGGCCACCCAGCGCCGGGCCACCCAGCGCCGGGCCACCCAGCGCCGGGCCGCCCAGAGCCGACCCCGGGCCATCCTGTGCCGATCCTAGGTCACCCCGGGCCGATGCCGGGCCGCCCTGTGCCGGGCCCCCCTGTGCCGGGCCGCGCGATGTCGGCTCGGGTGATGTCCGATCGTCCGGCACGAACGCCGGGTCGGGCACGTCCCCACGGGTGCCCGCGGTGCTGCTGGTGCCGGTGCCCGCCACCGCGGCGGCGAGCCGCGCACGGCAGGGCGATCACATCGTTCGGTTGGCCCGCCGGGCAGCCTTCGTGCTGGCGCGTTCCGGCCAACCCGCCACCGTGTGGCCGGTGCTCGCCGCCCTTCCCCGCGCCGATGACTCCGTGGGGTTGTCCTCGGAAGCTCGGGCCCGCCGGGCCGAGGCGGCGTTCCGTCCCCGGGCGAAGGCGCTGACCCGGTTGACCGGCCGGGTCGGCAGCCCGCCCGGGCCACCACGGTCGGCCCGACAGGCACCGTCGGCCCGGCAGCCATCGGACCGGCAGGCCACACTCTTTCCGGGACGCGTGGTGATCGTCGACGACATCATGACCACCGGAGCCACCCTGGCGGCGGTCAGCCGGTTGCTCCACGCGAGCGGGGTCCCGGTCGCCGCCGCCGCGGTTCTGGCGGCCACCCGCCGCCGAACCTGACAACGCGCTCACGCCGTGTGGCGCGCGCACCGTTGCTGCGCCCGACGGCGTGCGCACCATCCACCCAGCGCGTGTCCAGCTCGGTCGGAGCCGGTCACCCTACGGTGGGGAACACGCGGGCACGCAGATCCGCCCGCCGACGTTCGTGCAGCTTGATCGTTGCACTGGTAGCCCAACGGTGTACTTGGACATGACAACGGGGTAACGAAGGGCTAGCGTCAGGGTTCACGGACAGGGAAGCACGAGGAGGTTGATCAGCGCAGTTGCCGCTGGTCAGGCGACGCAGGGGGTCTGATGTCGCCGGCCGGTGGGTGCCAAGGTTCTCCGATCCTTTGGGATCGACAACACGTGGGAGGTAAGGCGTGGACGTAGTCGTCAAGGGCCGCAATGTCGAGGTACCCGACCACTTCCGCCAGCACGTCACGGAGAAACTGCAGAAGGTCGAGAAGTACGACCAGAAGCTGATTCGAGTGGACGTCGAGTTGTCCCACGAGCGGAACAAGCGCCAGCACGAACGCTGCCAGAAGGTCGAGATCACTTGCCGGTCGCGAGGGCCGGTGGTGCGGGCCGAGGCGAGTGCGAAGGACTTCTACAGCGCGGTCGACACCGCGATGACGAAACTGGAACGTCGAATGTGGAAGGTCGCGGACCGGCGTCGGGTACACCATGGCCGGCACGCGCCGGTGTCCGTCGCGTCGGCGACCGCACCGCTGGTGGACCAGGCCATGGCCGGGCTGACCGACCAGGCCCCCGTGGCGGTGATGAACCGCCCGGCGCCTTCGGAGCATGCCCCGGAGGACGACGGCCCGGGTCGCATCGTCCGGGAGAAGGAGCACACCGCCGAGCCGATGACCGTCGACGACGCGTTGTTCCAGATGGAACTGGTGGGGCACGACTTCTACCTGTTCGTCGACAAGGAGTCCAGCCGGCCCACCGTCGTCTACCGACGGAAGGGCTTCGACTACGGGATCATCAGGCTGGCTGTCTGACCCGGAGGCACAGGCCGGTGGGGGTGGCCTGCGCGGACGGGATCACCCTCACCGGAAACCTCCCGGGCACGGGCGTCTGGCAGCGGTGCGTTGTGACCGGACGCGCCGAGCAGTCGTGCACGGCGATCAGGCCAGGGCCGTCCGGCCCGGTACGAGGTTGCCCGGAACGAGTTCGTAGAGATAGTCGTCGACCCTGCCGTGCCGGCCGGGTCGGCGCGAGTACTCCTGCCCGACCCGGCGGAAGCCGGCCCGTTCCAGCACCGTCTGGGACGCGGAGTTGGTCAGGCTGACGCCGGCCTCAAGCCGGGCCAGCCCGGCATCGTGCAGCGCCCACTCGCTCAACAACCGGACCGCGCGGGTGGCGAAGCCGCGGCCACGCCATCGGGGCGCCACGTGGTAGCCGATCATGCCGGTACCGGTCGGCGGCTCGCTGTACATGAGGGTGATCTCGCCGGCGAAGCGGTCGCTGGGCGCGTCCCGGATGGTCAGGCTGGCCACCGCGCCGGCCAGCCAGTTGCTCGCGGCGGTGGCGCAGCTGTTCAGCACCTGCCGTCGGGACGGCACAACCGGCGGCACCGACGAGTCGGCCACCTCTTGCAGCTGCCGCACCGTGTACGCGTCCTCGGCGTCGTCGGGCCCGAGCGGGTGCAGCGCGACCACCCCGTCGGACAGTTCGCCGCCGGGCAGGTCGGGCAGCAGCCTCGGGGTACGGCCGGTCGGGTCGGTTGCCAGCCGGGCCCACTGCACCTTGTCGTACCGGGTGCCGTCCCGGAACGTGCCGGCACCGCGCTTGATGCCCTCCCGGCGGTACCCGGTGGCGAGTGCCACCCGCTGGCTGGCCGGGTTGTCCAGGGCGGTCAGCAGTTCCAGCCGATGGAAGGCGTGCGTCAGCGCCCATTCGGACACCGCGGCGACCGCCTCGGCGGCGTATCCGTGGCCGCGGGCGCGCCGGGCGAGCCAGTAGCCGATCTCGCCCCGGGACTCGTCGGCGGCGTCCCGGGACAGTGAGACGGCCCCCAGCAGTACGTCACGGCGGGCGTCGACGACGGCGAAGCAGGCCCCGCCGGCCTCCCACAGGGACGGCAGGTGACGTCGCACCAGGTCGGCCGCCTCGTCCGCCCCGAACGGGTCGGGTATCTGCGGCAGGAAACGACGGATGGCCGGATCGGCGAGGGAGTCCACCACGTCGGGAATGTCGTCGTCCCGGAAGTCCCGCAGCCGTAGCCGCGCGGTCAGCAGGTCTTCCCGTGGTAGCCCACCCATCGACGCCTCCCCAAGTGTCGTCCTGCCCGAAATGTGCGGACCGTACCCGGCCGTTCCGGCGGCGCGGGTGCGGATCACGCCCACGTGCGGCAGTCTGACAATATGAGTACCGCCCCGGCCGGGTCCGGCCGCATCACGGGAGAAGCCGCGCAGTTCGGTCGCGAGACCGCCACGAGCGGCGAATTCGTCCGCCAACCGAACCGCTTCACCGACCGGGTGACCCGCGACTCGCAGTCCGCTCCCGGCGAGGGCCCGGACGCCGAGGGTCGTTGGCCGGTCGAGCCCGGACGTTACCGGCTTGTCGTCTCCTACGCGTGTCCTTGGGCACACCGGTCGATCATCGTGCGGCAACTGCTCGGTCTCACGGACGCGATCTCGCTGGCCGTCGTCGATCCGATCCGCGACGAGCGGGGCTGGCGGTTCACGCTCGACGAGGACGACCGCGACCCGGTACTCGACATCGCCTTCCTGTCGGAGGCGTACCGGGCCACCGATCCGGACTTCACGGGGCGGGTGACGGTACCGGCCCTGGTGGACACGAAGACCGGCACGGTGGTGTCCAACGACTACCCGCGCCTGTCGCTGGACCTGTCCACCGAGTGGGTCGAGCACCAGGCGCCCGGCGCCCCCGACCTGTACCCGGAGGGCCTGCGCGCCGAGATGGACCCGCTGATGGAGGACATCTTCCGGGACATCAACAACGGCGTCTACCGGGCGGGCTTCGCCACCAGCCAGGAGGCGTACGAGCAGGCCTACGACACCCTCTTCGACCGGCTGGACGTGCTGGAGGACCGGCTGGCGGACCGCCGCTTCCTGCTCGGCGACACCATCACCGAGGCCGACGTGCGGCTGTTCACCACGTTGGTGCGCTTCGACGCCGTGTACCACAACCATTTCCGGTGCAACCGGCAGAAGCTCACCGAGTTCATCAACCTCTGGCCGTACGCGCGGGACCTGTACCAGACGCCGGGGTTCACCGAGACCGTCGACTTCGACCACATCAAGCGGCACTACTACCTGACCCACGAGAAGATCAACCCGAGCGGCATCGTGCCCAAGGGTCCGGACCCGCTGCGTTGGCTGACGCCGCACGCTCGTACCGTCTGACCAGGCTCGACGTGGTCCGTGGCGCACGACGTGACGCGTATGACGTGACGCGCACGCCGTGTCCGCGTGAAAGCGGGACAGCTGTCCGAAGTTCCAGGAGGATGACGGCGTGACGGTGGAAGCTCGCGTCGACCTCTCCGCGATCCGGGACAACGTGCGGTGGCTGCGCACCCGCACCCGGGCGGACGTGATGGGCATGGTCAAGGCGGACGGCTACGGTCACGGTCTCGTCGCGTCCGGCTGGGCGGCGCTGGCCGGTGGCGCGACGTGGCTGGGTACGGCGTTCCTGACGGAGGCGCTGTCGCTGCGCGACGCGGGGATCGCCGCGCCCGTACTGTCCTGCATGGTGAGCGCGGACGACGACCTGGTGACCGCCGTACGGGCCGGCGTCGACCTGTCGCTGTCCGGCCGGGGCGTACTGGCGGCCACGGTGACCGCGGCGCGTTCGGTGAGGCTGCCGGCCCGGATCCACCTGGAGGTCGACACCGGCATGGGCCGGGGCGGCGTGGTACCCGGTGCCGACTGGGAACACATGCTGGCCGAGGTGGCGCACGCCGCGGCCGAGGGCCTGGTCCGGGTCGTCGGGATCTGGACCCACCTGGCCTGCGCGGACGAACCGGACCATCCGGCGAACGCCCGCCAGCTCGCGAACTACGCGGAGGCACTGCGGGTGGCGGACCGTCTCGGCGTGCGGCCGGAGGTACGCCACGCGGCGAACTCGCCGGCGACGCTGCGGCTCCCCGACGCCCACTTCGACGTGGTCCGTCTCGGCGCGGCGATCTACGGCCTGTCACCGTTCCCGGAGGCCGTGCTGGAACTGACCCCGGCGATGGTGCTGGCCGCCCGCGTCAGCGCCCTCGCGACCGGGGACGGCCCGCCGACCGACCGGCCGAACGGCGCTGACCCGTCGCACGGCGCTGACCAGTCGAACGGCGCCACCCGACCGAATGGCGTTGACCAGGCACACGGCGCCGGACAGCCGAACGGCGCCGAACCGTCGCACGGCACCGGACAGCCGCACGGCGCCGAACCGTCGGACAGCGCCGGGCGGCCCGACGGTATGGGCGGGACCGGGGCCGCCGGACGGTGGCGCGCGGTGTCCCCGCTCGGCTACGGCGACGGCGTACCCAGCGAGGCCGGTGACGTGGTGGACGCCTGGCTCGGCGGCGCGCGCTGCCGGATCGTCCAGCCGGTACTGATGAACCAGTCGTCCGTGGCGGTCGCGGACCACGCGGTCGCGGTGGGGGACCGGATCACCTACTTCGGGTCCGGCGACGGCCAGCCCACGGCGAACGAGTGGGCCACGGCGCTGCACACGGATCCGCGCGAGATCACCAGCCGGGTCGGCGCCCGGGTCCCGCGCGTGTACCTGCATCCGGAGCTGATCGGCCCGCCAAGCTGACCGCCTGGCGCACGCCGGAGAACGGCATGCGCTGACGGCCACGGTTCACGCCGGCGGCGCGGCGTCGATGTCCTCGGCGAGCAGGGCGCCGTACCAGGTGTCGACCGGGTTGCCGCGGTGCATCTGTCGGCCCCGTTCGGTCCCCTCGATGCGGAATCCGGCCTTCTCGGCGACCCGCCGGGACGCGGCGTTGGTCACGAACGCCCGCCACTCGACCCGGTCGACCGCGAGCGACCCGAACGCCCATCGGCACACTTCGCGCAATGCCGAGCTGGCGACGCCGCGGCCCCGCGCCCACGGTGCCACCGAGTACCCGACCTCGGCGAGGCGCGCCGGCCACTGGTCCAGCCGCAGCATCAGGTTGCCCAGGTAGCGGCCGTCCTCGTCCTCGAACGCGAAGATCGCGCCGTCGCCGTCGCGCCACAGGTTGGCGGCGTGCCGGATGAAGAACTCGGCGTCGGCCTGCTCGTACGGGTCGGGGATCGTGGTGTAACGGACCATGTCCGGGTCGCGGCACGCCGCCACGATGTCGAGCACGTCGGCCACCCGCGGCGGTCGCAGCAGGACGGTACCGGCCCGGACG
Source organism: Actinocatenispora sp. (assembly GCA_049582705.1). Taxonomy (GTDB): domain Bacteria; phylum Actinomycetota; class Actinomycetes; order Mycobacteriales; family Micromonosporaceae; genus Actinocatenispora. Next base: position 10,559 of record JBAUUM010000993.1, on the reverse strand, counting down.
GTCGGCTGTTCCGCGCTGAAGGTCCTGGCCTGCTGGGCGGCCCGGGCCAGGGTCGGGTCGTCGGGGCTGTCGGCGCGCAGCTCACCGGGCAGCAGCGCGCCGGCCCAGATGTCGATGCCCGGCTCGGGTTCCCGGACGGTGCCCTCCATCGTCACGCCGAGCCGCAGCGCGACCAACCGGGACGCGTGGTTGCCGGCCTTGGCCCGCCATTCGAGCCGGTGCACGCCGACGCGGTCGAAGCTCCACCGGGTGACCACGCGCGCGGCGCGTTCGGCGACGGACCGGCCGCGTGCGCCGGGAGCGGTCCAGTAGCCGAGTTCGGCGATGCCGGTGGACTGGTCGAGCGCGACGAGTCCGCTGGAGCCGAGCAGCTCGCCGGTGTCGGTGTCGAAGACGCCCATCGGCGCGCGGGTGCCGTCCGCCCACGCGGCGGGCGTGTACTCGGTGACGAACCGGTACGCGTCGTCGCGGGTGTACGGGCTGGGTATGCGCGTCCACCGCTGGATGTCGGGATCCTGACAGGCCGCGTACAGCGCGTCCACGTCACCCACCTGCCACGGCCGCAGAGTGAGGTCGTCCTCGCGCAGTTCGACGGGTTCCATGGCGAGCATCCTGCCCGGCGTCGCGGCGCGCCGGTACCGGATTGTGAATCCGGGTCCGGTTCGGACCGGCGCCCTGGGGTGCCGAAATCCGTCGTGAGGAGGCAGACTCGCACCGAGCGGTAACCGCGGGCGATCGGATGGTGAACCCGGCGGTCCGGCACGGTCCGGCGGGAACGCGACGAGGCGGAAGGGCGGGGCACGTGGCGCGACACGGCAAGGATCCGGTGGATCAGGCCGACCAGGCGGAGCCGCCCGGCCCGACAACGGAGCCGCCCGGCCCGACAGCGTCGGCGGCTGCCCCGGCGACCCGGCCAGCGGGGCCAGGCGCGGGACCGGTGGCGCGTCGCGGCGTGTCTGTCGGCCGGGGCGTGACGGTCGGCCGGACCTGGATCGCCAAGATCATCATGACGGCCGCGCTGCTGGTCGCCCTGGTGCTCGGGCTGGGTGCCCTGCTGGTCGGCTTCGGTGCGAACCCGCACAACACGCTCGTCAGCGCGCTGGTCTCGGCCGGCCGGTGGCTCGACGGTCCGTTCGGTGACCTGTTCACCTTCCGGGACCACGTGAAGCAGGTCCTGGTCAACTGGGTGATCGCGGCGGTTGCGTACCTGGTCGTCGGCGGTATCCTCAGCCGACTGATCCGCCCGTGACCGCGCGCGCCCCGCTGGTTACTCTCCATGATGATGCGGTGCGACTCCCTGATCACGACGGCGACCTGGCAACGATGGCCAGGTCAGGGGACGATCGACGGGCGTGGGTGTGCCGTCCGCGCGACACCCTGCCTACGATGGTCGCCTGAGCGTAGGAGTGAGGCGGTGACCCGCACGGGGCGCACCGGTGATCGCCGAACGTCGCAGCGAGCTACTCGCCAGAGAAACAGTGGCCTGAGAACAGCCCCCAGGGAGCGTTGAGAAGTGTCCGTACTGGAAAGAATGCTACGCGCCGGCGAGGGCCGGGTGCTGCGCCGACTCAGGGCGATCTCGTCCGCCATCAACGACCTCGAGGACGACTACACCGATCTGAGCGACGCCGAGCTGCGCGCGCTCACCGCGCAGTACAAGAAGCGGTACGAAGACGGTGAGACGCTCGACGAGCTGATGCCGGAGGCGTTCGCCACGGTCCGTGAGGCCGCCACCCGCGTGCTCGGCAAGCGCCACTACGACGTGCAGATCATGGGCGGCGCGGCGCTGCACTTCGGCAACATCGCCGAGATGAAGACCGGTGAGGGCAAGACCCTGGTCTCCACCCTGCCGGCCTACCTCAACGCGCTGTCCGGCGACGGTGTGCACGTCATCACGGTCAACGACTACCTGGCCCAACGTGACGCCGAGTGGATGGGCCAGGTGCACCGGTTCCTGGGCCTCACGGTCGGCACCGTACTGCCGCAGATGACGCCCGCCGAGCACCGTGCCGCCTACGAGTGCGACATCACCTACGGCACGAACAACGAGTTCGGCTTCGACTACCTGCGCGACAACATGGCCTGGTCGGCCGACGAGATGGTGCAGCGCGGTCACAACTTCGCCATCGTCGACGAGGTCGACTCGATCCTCATCGACGAGGCACGTACCCCGCTGATCATCTCCGGGCCGGCGGAGCAGTCGGCCCGCTGGTACACCGAGTTCTCCCGGGTGGTGGGCCGGCTCAAGCGCAGCACCGTGAGCGCCGCCGAGCGGACGCTCTCGGGCCGGCAGGTGGAGCCCGACGGCGACTACGAGGTCGACGAGTCCAAGCGCACCGTGGCGGTCACCGAGGACGGCGTGCGCAAGGTCGAGGACCAGCTCGGCATCGACAACCTGTACGAGTCGGTCAACACGCCGCTGGTCGGCTTCCTGAACAACGCCATCAAGGCCAAGGAGCTGTACAAGCGGGACAAGGACTACATCGTCTCCGACGGTGAGGTGCTGATCGTCGACGAGTTCACCGGCCGCATCCTGCACGGCCGGCGCTACAACGAGGGCATGCACCAGGCCATCGAGGCCAAAGAGGGCGTGGAGATCAAGCAGGAGAACCAGACCCTCGCCACGATCACCCTGCAGAACTACTTCCGCCTCTACAACAAGCTCTCCGGCATGACCGGTACGGCCATGACCGAGGCGGCCGAGTTCAACAAGGTCTACAAGATCGGCGTGACGCCGATCCCGACCAACAAGCCGATGGTCCGGGACGACCGCGCCGACGTCATCTACAAGACCGAGCTGGCCAAGTACGAGGCCGTCGTCGAGGACATCTCCGAGCGGCACGAGGCCGGCCAGCCGGTACTGGTCGGCACCGTGAGCGTGGAGAAGAGCGAGGTGCTCTCCACGATGCTGCGCAAGCGCGGCATCCCGCACTCGGTACTGAACGCAAAGTTCCACGCCAAGGAAGCGGAGATCGTCGCGCAGGCCGGGCACAAGGGCGCGGTCACCGTGGCGACGAACATGGCCGGTCGAGGCACCGACATCCTGCTCGGCGGCAACCCCGAGTTCACCGCCGCGGCCAGCCTGCGCGCCCAGGGGTACGACGCCGAGGAGGACCCGGAGGGCTACCAGGACGCCTACGCGGCGGCCCTGGAGGAGGCCGAGAAGTCGTGCGCGGCCGAGGCCGAGGAGGTCGTCGAGGCCGGCGGCCTGTACGTGCTGGGCACCGAGCGGCACGAGTCCCGCCGGATCGACAACCAGCTCCGTGGCCGTGCCGGCCGGCAGGGTGACCCGGGCGAGTCCCGGTTCTACCTGTCGCTGCAGGACGAGCTGATGCGCCGGTTCCGTGCCGGTGCCGTCGAGGCCGTGATGGAGCGACTCAACATTCCGGACGACGTGCCGATCGAGTCGAAGATGGTCAGCCGCCAGATCCGCAGCGCGCAGGCCCAGATCGAGCAGCAGAACGCCGAGATCCGCAAGAACGTCCTCAAGTACGACGAGGTACTCAACAAGCAGCGCCAGGTCATCTACATCGAGCGCAAGCGGGTACTCAACGGCGAGGACCTGCACGAGTACGTCGACAACATGATCGACGACGTGCTCACCGCGTACGTCACCGGCGCGACCTCCGACGGCTACGCGGAGGACTGGGACCTCGACGGGCTCTGGACCGCGCTCCGGCAGATGTACCCGATCGCGCTGACCGTGGAGGACCTGGAGGACGAGGCGGGCGGCCGGGAGGCGCTGGACGCCGACTTCCTCGGCGAGCAGCTGCGACAGGACGCGCACGAGGCGTACCAGCGGCGCGAGGACGAGCTCGGCGCCGAGGTACTGCGTGAGCTGGAGCGCCAGGTGCTGCTGCAGGTGATCGACCGCAAGTGGCGCGAGCACCTGTACGAGATGGACTACCTGCAGGAGGGCGTCGGGCTCCGCGCGTACGCGCAGCGGGACCCGCTGGTCGAGTACCAGCGCGAGGGCTTCGACATGTTCCAGCAGATGCTGGACGGCATCAAGGAAGAGGCCGTCGGGTTCCTGTTCAACCTGGAGGTCCAGGTCGAAGAGGGCGAGGACGAGGCGTCCGCCGAGCCCGCGGACAAGCCCGCCGACGTGATCGAGGGCGAGTCCGTGCCGCTCACCGCGGAGAACTTCGCCGAGCAGGTCGGTCGGGCCGCCGGCAGTGCACCCGCCGCTCCGGCGGCGAACAGCCACGTCGAGATCAAGGCCAAGGGCCTCGGCCAGCGCAACCAGCAGAACCTGCAGTACTCCCAGCCGGTGATCGACGGGGAGGCGGGCAGCGGCGGCGTCGAGGTCGGCCGGGACTCCTCCACCTCGGGTACCGCGCTGGGCGTCGGTCCGTCGTCGAAGATCGCCGCCGGCGAGAAGATGCCGTCCGCGGGTCAGCGGGTCGGCACCGGTCCGTCCCGCAACGCCCCGTGCCCCTGCGGCTCGGGCATGAAGTACAAGAAGTGCCACGGGGCGCCGGGCGCCGGCCCGCTCCCCGGCTGATCATGCTCTGAACAGCAAGTCGGCCGGTCGTCGATGGTTCGTGGTGGTCGTCGTGGGGTTGGATGTGATGCCCCCGCGACGGCCCCACGGCCCGGCGACGGTTCAGGAACCGGGCGTTGCTGTGTGTCAGGCATGCGGTCCTGGCCGCCGCCGTAGCCGGCTGCGTGCTCCTGGTGGTATGTGGGGCGGCCTGGCTGTGTTCGGCCATCCTCGGGCCGCTGAGGGTGGTGAGTCGGCCGCTCCCGGAGGCAGGACGCTGCCTGAATCGCGCGGCAGGGACACGGCCAGCCGCATGGTCCCGGTGGCCAGGACCGGTGCCTGAGCGCCCTCCAGATGGTGTCCGTCGCCGCCCATGCCGCCCACCGCCATACACGGTCACCAATGTCGCACCTTGGGGCCAGCGCGGCTGGAGGTGCGCGGACGCTGCTAGGTTCGTACGAGGTCAAAGAGCCGGCCGCGGATGGGCATGCCCAGAGATTGCGCGTAGCTTTGCGCGTGGGGTAGGTGAACATGCGGGTTCCTCCGGCGGACCGTACGAGTGCGACCGTCCTCCAGGACGTCGCCAGGGTCTTCGCGGAGCTGGCGACCGAGGTTGCCAACGCCAAGGACATGACCTCGGCGCTGGACGCGGTGGCTCAGGTGGCCGCACGCCGGATCAGCGGCGCGAGCTGGGTCAGCGTCACGATCTACCGGCCGCCGAAGTTCGTCACGGCGGTGGCCACCGATGAGCGTGCCCGGCGGGCGGACGCCCTCCAGTACGACCTGCGGTCCGGGCCGTGTGTGGACGCCATCATCGAGGACGTGCTGTACCACCCCGGCGACGTGCGTAACGACGAGCGGTGGCCGGAGTACGGTCCGCGTGCCGCCAAGTTGGGCGTCGCCAGCATGGTCTCGTACCGGCTGGCGCTCGAGGGCGAACAGGCGGTCGGCGGCCTGAACGTCTATTCGGAGCAGGTGAACGCCTTCGACGAGGAGGCCATCGGCGTCGGGCTGCTGCTCGCCGCCCACGGGTCGTTGGCGGTGTCCGCGGCCGCGCGGGTGCGCAAGGTGGAGAACCTGCAGCGGGGCATGGAGTCCAACCGTGACATCGGTGTCGCGGTCGGGGTGCTGATGGCACGGCACGCGCTCACCCGGGAGAAGGCGTTCGACCTGCTGTGCGTCGTCAGCCAGGACACCAACCGGAAGGTGCACGCGCTCGCCATCGAGGTGGCCGACACGGGCATGCTGGCCCTGCCTCGCAACTACCGGGCCGTGCAGCTCGGTACGGACCGTACCCGGGAGTGAACCGGCGGGATCGGGCGTGTGCGTCACGTTCCGATCTCCGCACAGATCGCAGTCCCACGCCGGATAGCCGTGACCTTGCGACACCGGATCGGGTATGCAGGGAGGAACCCGTCGGTGTAAAAGAACGCCGGTGGGCTCAGCGGGGTGGTCCCGGCCCGGGCCGGGACCACCCCGCGCCGTGGTGTCCGGGTGTCGCGTGCCCGGACACCGACGGCCCGGCGTCGGCCCCGGCGAGGGAATTCCTCCGGCGGCGCGGGCGTGTGTCCCTGGCGTCGTGTCGCTAGCCTGACCTGATGCTGCGCGCGCCGCTCCAGGTCGTGGTGATCCCGTTCCACACGTCGTCGTGGAGTGGGGTCGAGTACTGCCTGCACCAGTGCGACGACGGCACCTGGGAGGCCATCGTGTGCGCGAACGACGGTCTGGAGAGCCCGGCGGAGACCGCGCGCCGCGCGACCTGCGGGGTGGGCATCGTGCCGGAGGCGCCGCTCTACCAGCTGCAGTCGATGGACACGATTCCGGTCGGCGTGCGGGAGCGTGAGCGTTGGGCGACCGACCGCTATGCGATTCCCCGGTACACCTTCGGCGTCGACGTGGGCGAGCTGGAGGTCGTGCCGGCCGACGAGGGCGGCGAGCGGGTCTGGATGAACTACCCGGCGGCGCACGCGGCGCTCGGGCAGCGGAGCCTCCAGAACGCCCTGTGGGAGCTGCACGAGCGCATCCACTGCCACGACCTGCGCTACCCGGCGCCGGCGGGCCGGCCCAGACCGGCACGGGTCACCGATCCGGGCTGAGCCGGTCCGTCCACAGCCGGCCCGTCGGGCGGCCGGCCGGTCGCTCAGCAGTAGATGTAGCCGGGGCCGTTGCCCCAGCGGCAGCTGTCGAACGTGGTGTTGCCCGAGTTGCGCAGGGTCGCGGCGTCACCGGTGTTGTTCCATACGTACGCCGTGCGGCCCCAGTACAGGTTCGTCGCGGTGTTGGTGCCCTTCCCGGTGTGGACGACGACGGACTTCCACGCGCCCAGCGTGAAGGCGGGGAACGTGTAGACGTGGCCGACGCGGTCGCGCACGGTCCAGTTCTGCAGGCTCACGCTCGTGCTGCGGGTGTTCTTGATCGTGACGTACTCGGCGTTCAGGCTCGCGGGGCTGCCGTTGTCGGGACCCGGCGAGTTGTACTGGATCTTGGTGAAGTGGACGGTGCTGGTCGCGTTCGCGGGCGCCGAGGTGGCCAGTACCGAGATCAGCGCGGCAGCGCCGGCAGCCGCGGTGGCCAGGATGCGAAGACGCATGGGGATTCTCGCTTTCCTGTGAGTGAGTTGCTTTGAGTAGTTGAAAACTCACAGGATGTTAGCAGTGGGCTCGGCCCGGTCGGGGGCTCTCCGCGTTCTGCTGCGTTCGTGCTCCGAAGTCGACGTCGCGCGCCGTTCGGTCAATGTTGTCAGCCGTTCGTCCGTTACGTGCTGGCCCGAGAGCCGTTTCTTCTGTCGATGGGATCTACTGGATCGGGCAACGCGGTGTCGGATGTCCGTCTCTCCACGGTCGTCGACCGGCGCCGCCGTCGTGCCGCTGACCAGGCAACACGCCGCCGACCTGCGCAGCTGGTGTGGGCCGCGTACGACGGCGGTCAATATTGCCGCAGGACGACCGGTGCGGCGGAGGATTACGCGAGCATCTTTCGGTTAACCTGGGTTCACGGTGGAGATAACAGCGTCGCGCGAACGCGCTTGTCGGTGCGACACTCCATTGTGGAACTCGCAAATTGAGCGAACAGGTGGGAGCGCCGAGCGGTACGACGTGGAAGGAGGTGTCCGCGATGGCGGCAGTGCACAGGTCAAGTTCCTGGCTCGGGCTGAACGAGGACGACGAACCTGGCGGCAACAGATTGGCGCCGGTCGAGTCGTTGCCTACCGCTGACTCCGGGCCCGACGCGTCCGAACGGCGGATCGCCACCATTCACCTGACCAGCTTCCACCAGGCGCGCACGGTCGGCGAGCGGTTCCGGGACGGCATCCCGGTGATCATGGACCTGTCCGGGATGGACGAGGCCGGCGCCAAGCGGGTCGTCGACTTCGCGTCCGGCCTGGTGTTCGGGCTGCGTGGCGGCATGGACCGGATCGCGCCGCGGGTCTTCCTGGTGATGCCGGCGGGCACCGAACTCACCCGCGCCACGCGGAGCTGACGGCTCGACGGCCGTCGACCCGACCGCGGGCGCGGTCTGGCGGCGTGGGTCCGGGCCGCCGCGGGTGCACGCGAGTGCTGAGGCGCGTACGTCGTGGGGACGAATTCTCGTCACAATCGGTGCGGACCTCGCCGTTGACACGGCAGGTCCGCGATGCTGTGTCCGGGCCCCACACCCCACCAGTTGTCACTACTTTCTGTAACTTTTGATTCACCTATTCTCATCGATAAAAGCGCATCTCCATGGGGCAAAATCGGGCAAAGAAAGCCCGATCGCGACTTGACGGGCCGACCTCGGATCGTCAAACTGGCTCGATCGGGCGCCCGATTTATGAATACGTACGGCAATTAGGGAGTACACGCAGATGAGTCTTGGCGGAATGCTGCCGCTCGACAACCTGAGCGACGTCACCCACGGTTCGGTCACGGTCGACGGCCCCATTTCGGGCGGTGCTGGCCTGGACCTGACCGGTACCTCGGCTGCCGGCGTTCACGTGGGCAACGTGTCGGCCGGTGGCGACCTGAACGTGGTCGACCACAGCGCGCACCTGGGCATCGACCCGGGCACGGGCCAGTCCATCGGGGTGGGTGTGCCCGGTAGCGATGGTTCCCCGGCTGACGTCAGCCTCGGCGGCGCCGGCCTGCCCGACGTGGGTGGCGTGACCGGCACCGTTGGTGGCCTGACCGGCAACCTGACCGGCACCCTCGGTCTCTGATTGATTCACAGTCGCCGCGTCTGAATCCCGGCAACGCGATCAGTACGTCCGCGTCACGCGGACGGTACCGTGTCGCCGTGGTGAAGTGGCCGGATGGCGGATTGGTGGCACAGCTCGAGTCCCTGCTCTGGGCTGTGTCACATCCGCCTGTCCAACGTAGACAGGGGTGACGGCACGTGCAGGGTTCTCCGGCCGTCGAGGTACGAGACCTGGTCAAGTTCTACGGTCGCCGTCCCGCGGTGAACGGACTGAGCTTCGCCGTGGAACACGGTGAGATCTTCGCGCTGCTCGGCAAGAACGGTGCCGGCAAGTCGACCACCATGAAGATGCTCAGCACGCTCATGCTGCCCAGTGCCGGGCGTGCCGCCGTCGCCGGCTTCGACACCGTCCGCCAACCCCGCGAGGTACGACACCGCATCGGCGTCGTCTTCCAGGAGACCACCCTCGACCCGCAGCTGACCGTCGAGGAGAACCTCCGCTTCCACGCCACCCTGTACGGCACCCCGCAGCGCCAGGTCGCGGACCGCATCGACTACGCGCTGCTCCTGCTCGGGCTCGTACCGCACCGCAAGGCCCTGGTGGCCCAGCTGTCCGGTGGCCTCGCCCGGCGGTTGGAGATCGTCCGGGCGCTGCTGCACAAGCCCAAGGTGCTCTTCCTCGACGAGCCGAGCCTCGGCCTGGACCCGCCCACCCGTACCCGGTTGTGGCAGGAGATCCGGCACCTGCGCGAGCGCGACGGCCTGACCGTACTGATGACCACGCACTACATGGACGAGGTCGAACACGTCGACCGCCTCGCCATCGTGAACGCCGGCGAACTGGTCGCCATCGACACCCCGGCCCGGCTGAAGGCCGCCGTGGGTCTGGACCGGATCCGGCTGACCACCACGAACAACGCCCTCGCGCTGCGCCAACTGGTCGCCGAGGACATCCCCGCGTGGGTCGAGGGAGACGTCATCGTCTGCTGCGTGCCCGACGCCGAACGCGGTGTCGGCCGGCTGGTGAGCCTCATCGACGTGCCCGCCACCATGATCACGGTGCAGCGTCCGAGCCTGGACGACGTCTTCGTGCACTTCACCGAGCAGGCCCTGGCCCGCGAGATGGCCGAGGCGATCGAACCCGCCACCGGAGGCGGTGCGCATCGGACCCGGCGGCGGACCCGCACGTGAACCACGGGACCGCGGTTCCCTCCGTACCTCGCTCCGACGCCCGCACGCCGGCTGAGCGCGACGTGGTGCACGCATGAGCGACGAACGCCCCAACCGCGGCTCCTACTCCTCGCGGACCCGCCTGGACGGTCACCGGTCCGGCGGTTCCTCCATCCGTCGACCGCTGTTCGACCGCGGCGACCGGGGCCCCGACGAGCACCCGCGTACCGACGAACCGGTCGCCGGACCGGAACCGGTGAGCGCCCCGCCGGTCAGCGGTCCACCGGCGAGCGCCCGGCCCGTCAGCGCCCCACCCGTGAGTGCCCCGCCGGTCAGTGCGCCGCCGGCCGACCGGTCGGGCACCTACCGGTCGAGCCGGTCGTACGCCGAGGACCGCGACGTGTCGGGCGGGGCGCATGCCGTGGACCGCGACGTGCCGAGCGGGGTGCATGCCGTGGACCGCGACGTGCCGAGCGGGGTGCATGCCGAGGACCGCGATGCGCCGAGCCCACCGCCGGCCCGGCCGAGGCCCAGGCCCCGGCCGCGTCCCGACCAGGATCGCCGGCCCGACCAGGATCGCCGGCCCGACCAGGATCGCCGGCCCGATCAGGGACGACGGTCCGACGAGGATCGTCGGTCCGATCAGGATCACCGGACGCCGCTGCAGGACCGCGCATCGACGTCGCCGGGCCACTCCGCCGAGAGCCGTTCGGTCGGGACCGAGGCGCAGGGC
>JBAUUM010000992.1:0-8283 GCA_049582705.1 Actinocatenispora sp. | reverse complement strand
CCCACGGCCCGGCGTTCACCGGCCGAGAGCGCGATACGAGGAGGGGAACCGAGCATGTCCAGTCCCGTCACCCACACGGCGTGGCGCGCGCTGCCGGCCGCGACCCCGCTCGACCGGCGCTACGACGCGGACCGGTTGGCCGACGAGGTGCGCTCCCTGCACGACCGGCCCTGGCACGCCCAGCGCTCCGTCGGCCAGCAGGGCATGATCCGAAAGTCCGATGTGGACTGGACGATTCTCTCGCTGCGCAGCCCCGGCGGCGATCCGGACCGGACCGACGCCGGCGGCGCCGGCCTGCGCGAGCACGCCGACACGCCGTACCTGCTGCGGGCGCCGAGCCTCGCCGAACTGGTGCACAGCTTCCCGACGCAGCTGCTCGCGGTCCGGTTGATGTCGCTCGGGGCCGGTGCCCGGGTGCGTGACCACCGCGATGCCAAGTGCGGCCTGCCCTGGGGCCTGGTTCGGCTGCACGTGCCGATCACCACCAACCCCGCCGCGTTCGTCGTTATCGGCGGTCATGAATACCACTGGGGTGCCGGGCAGCTCTGGTTCGGTGACTTCAACCGGGTGCACCACGTCCGCAACGGGGGCGCCACCGCGCGGATACACCTGGTGCTGGACTGCCTCGTCACCGCGGAACTGCTGCGTCTCTTCCCGGTCGAGATCGCCGGTGGCCTGCCGGCGGACGAGGTCCTGGTGGCCCGGTGCCCGGTGCCGCTGGCGCCGGCCGACCGGGCCGCACTGGCCTGCCGGTTCGAGATGCCGGCCCGGTTCGCCGAGTGGTCCGAGGAGGAGCCGGTGGCCGGCGCCGAGGAGACGGTCCCCGCCGAGGTGACCCGCCTGGACGGGGAGCTGGTGCTCAGCGTCGCCGGACGGCCCGCTTTCGGCCTGGTGCACCTCGGCGCCGGGGAGTTCCGGCTGGCCGGCTGGTCCGAGGAACGCACCCTGCGCGTCGACCTGGACGGTGCGGCGCCCGCGGTCCGCTTCCGGGTACGGGTGGGCAGCGCGGTGACCGAGTGGGTGCACCGTGCCGAGCGCGTCGCCGCGGTCTGACCGATGGCGGACTGTGAGGTGCTGGTCGTCGGTGCCGGGCTGACCGGACTGTCCTGCGCCGTGTTCCTCGCCCACCACGGGGTGCGGTGCACGGTGGTGGAACGCCACCCGGATCTGCTCAGCCACCCCCGCCAGCGCAGCCTCGCCCCCCGCACGCTCGAGCTGTACCGGCAGGTCGGGCTGGCGGAACGGATCGAGGCCGCGCGGCTGGACTTCGCCGGCCCGGCCGACTTCGTGGCGGTACGCGCGGCGGACCTGGCCAGCCCCGTGTACGAGCAGCTGGAAACGCACGACGATCCGGACCGGACCGCCGCGGCCAGCCCGTGCGCGGGCACGCCCATCGACCAGGACGTGGTGGAACGGCTGCTGCGGGACCAGGCCCGTGAGCTCGGCGCCCGGGTCCGGTTCGGGGTGGAGCTGTGCGACCTCGACCAGGACCACGACGCGGTCCGGGCACGGCTGCGTGGTCCGGACGGCGTGGACCGCTGGCTGCGCTGCCGGTACCTGGTGGCGGCGGACGGCGCGCAGAGCCCGCTGCGCGCTCGGCTCGGCATTCCGATGCGTGGCCCGGGGGACTTCTTCCACCTGCTGACCCTGATGGTCGACGCCGACCTGCGGCCCGCGCTCGCCGGGCGCACGGTGCACATGGCGTACCTGGACCGGCCTCGGCCGCGTACATTCCTGATGGCGCTGGACCAGGCGGGGTCTCGGTGGGTGTTCGGCACCACGGACGACCCCGGGTCGCCGGAGCCCGACCACGCCGCGTGCGTGGTGCTGGTCCGCTCCGCCGCCGGGCTGCCCACGGTGCCGGTACGGCTGCGGCCGCAGATCGCCGGCGGCACGCAGGTCGCGATGCGCTTCCAGGTCGGTGCCGCGGTCGCGGACCGGTACCGGGACGGGCGGGTGTTCCTGATCGGCGACGCCGCGCACCTGATGCCACCGACCGGTGGTTTCGGCGGTGCCACCGGGGTGCAGGACGCGCACAACCTGGCCTGGAAGATCGCCGCCGAGCTGCGTGGTGGTGCCGCCGACGCGCTGCTCGACACGTACGAGGCCGAGCGGCGGCCGGTCGCGGAGTTCACCGTGCGCCAGGCGCTCGTCCGGTCCCGCTACCGGTTCGCCGCGGCGGACGGTGCCGCCGAGGACGGTGCCCTTGAGAACGGTGTCGCCGACAACGGCGGCGGCGCGTTCCCGGCACCGGACGAGCCGAGCGTGGACCGCGCCACGGTGATGCTCGGCTACCGGTACCTCTCGACGGCGGTCCTGGGCGGCGCGCCCGGCCCGTCGGTCCCGACCGCCGCGACAGCGCTGAGCGGCGAGCCGGGCACCCGCGCCCCGCACGTCCCGGTCGACGGCGGCGGATCGACCCTGGACCGGTACGGACGGGGCTTCGTACTGCTGGCCGGCCCGCTCGGCGGCGACTGGGTCGACGCCGCCCGCGCCGTGCCAGGAGCCGCGACCGCCGGGTCGGCACACCGGATCGACGCCGCCACCTGCCCCGCGGACACCGCGGTACGGCACGGGATCGGACCGCGCGGCGCGGTACTGGTCCGCCCGGACGGGTTCGTGGCCTGGCGGTCCACGGGCCCGCACGCCGAGCCGGCCGCCGAACTGTCCCGCGTCCTGGGCACGATCCTGGGCGGCCGGCCGGAACGCCCGTCCCGTGTCGCGGCGCACGCCGGTCACGGCGACCCCGGTGTGTAGGAGGCGTGCCCGTAGGTCACGTGGTGGAGGCGTGTCAGCGAGCCCGCGGTGGGCGCCGATGACCCCGGTGTGTAGGAGGCGTGTATCGGGGTACAGGGACTGTCCGTAGCCGAGGACGCCGGGAGGTCCGGGTGGAACGCGACGAGTTTCTCAGCCGCCTCAACGAGGATCTGAGCACCGAGTACCAGTCGATCGTCCAGTACACACAGCACATCGCGACGATCAAGGGGGTCGAGTACCAGGCGCTGATCGAGGAACTCCGCAAGCACATCAGCCAGGAGCTGAACCACGCGCTCACGCTCGCCGAGCAGATCGACTTCCTCGGCGGCACGCCCACCGTGGCGGTGCCGACGATCCAGGACGCGACGGAGTCGCGGGCGGCGTTGAAGCTCGACCTCGACCTGGAACGGCGGCAGCTCGACCGGTACCGGTCCCGGGTGCAGGAGGCCGTGGAGCTGGGCCTGCCGGATGTCGCCGAGGCGCTGAAGCCGCTGCTCGAACAGACCCAGGACCACGTGATGGACCTGGAGTCCGCGCTCGGCGAGTGACGCTGCGCGGGTGTTCAGGTCAGAGTGATGAGCCCGATCGCGACGCCCGCGCCGGCGCCGCCGGCCAGTACCGGTCCTGGCATGCGCTGGCGGCGGGCAGGACGACCAGCGCCGCGGTGACCCTGCCCGTGACCACCGGCCAGATGCCGGCGTCCGCGGCGGCCCGGCGTCGCCCCCGGTCGGGCCGCGATCACCGCCGGGACACGGTGCGGATCCCCCGTTCGTGCTGCCCGGTCCGGCACGTCGGTTGTCCGGCGCCGGGGCCGTCAGGTCACCCGCCGAGCAGCTCCCGAAGGTCGTCGAGGGTGGTCTCCTCGAGGGTGTCGGCGAGCAGCAGCCACCGGGTGACCCCGACCGCCTCCAGGAACGGCAGGTCGTGACTGGCGATCAGGAGCGCGCCCTGGTAGGAACCGAGCGCGTCGGTGAGCTGCCGACGGCTGGCCACGTCGAGGTTGTTCGTTGGCTCGTCCAGGATCAGCAGCTGCGGAGCCGGGGCGGCCAGCATCGTCGCCGCGAGGGCCGCCCGGAACCGCTCACCACCCGAGAGGGTGCCCGCGATCTGCTCGGCCCGGACCCCGGTGAACAGGAACCGGGCGAGCTGGGAGCGGATATGGTTGTCGGTCACCCCGGGCGCCATCCGGGCCACGTTCGCCGCGATGCTCGACTCCTCGTCCAGCACGTCCAACCGCTGAGGCAGCGACCGCAGCGGCACGAACGTGCGCACCTCGCCGGACAGCGGCGCCAGTTCCCCGGTGAGGGTACGCAGCAGCGTGGTCTTGCCGGCGCCGTTGCGGCCGACCAGCGCGACCCGTTCGGGTCCGCGTAACCGCAGCGACCCGTCGCGCAGCGCGCCGAACCGCAGTGACAGCCCGTCCACGGTCAGCACCGTGCGTCCCGCGGGTACCGCCGTGTGCGGGAGGTCGACCCGGATCTCGGCGTCGTCACGGATCGCCGCCGCGGCCTCCTCGCGCCGCTCCCGCGCCTCGTGCAGGCGTTCCTCCTGTACCCCGCGCAGCTTGTCGGCCGACTCCTGGGCGGAGCGCTTGCGTTCACCGGCGACGATTCTCGGTGCCCGCCGCTGCGCGTCCATCTTCTTGCTGTGCCGCTGCCGGCGGGCGATCTTGACCTGGGTCTCGTCCAGCTCACGTTTCTGCCGGCGCACGTCCGCGTCGGCCGAGCGCAGCGCCCGCTCCGCCGATTCCTGCTGGACGGCGAGTGCCTCCTGGTACGCCGACCAGCCGCCGCCGAACCAGCTCACCGACCCGGAACGCAACTCGACGATGCGGTCCACCCGTTCCAGCAGCTCGCGGTCGTGGCTGACGACCAGCAGTACGCCGGAGCGCCAGGACCCCACCGCGTCGTGCAACCGGCGGCGCGCGAACAGGTCGAGGTTATTGGTCGGCTCGTCGAGCAGCAGTACGTCGGGACGTTCCAGCAGTAGCGCGGCCAGCCGCAGCAGGACGGTCTCCCCGCCGGAC
Source organism: Actinocatenispora sp. (assembly GCA_049582705.1). Taxonomy (GTDB): domain Bacteria; phylum Actinomycetota; class Actinomycetes; order Mycobacteriales; family Micromonosporaceae; genus Actinocatenispora. The sequence continues at coordinate 3,500 of JBAUUM010000992.1, read as the reverse complement.
AGCTGACCGACGGTGCGGTCCAGCCCGACGTCGCCGAGTCCGAGCGAACCGAGCGTTGCCAGCGCCCGCTCCTCGACGTCCCAGTCGTCGCCGATCGACTCGAAGTGCGCCTCGCTCGCGTCACCGGCCTCGATGGCCCGCAGCGCGGCGCGCCGCTCCGCGATGCCCAGCGCGTCGTCCACCCGCAGCGTCGTGTCGAGTGTGATGTTCTGCGGGAGGTAGCCGAGGCGACCGCCGACGGTGACCGACCCCTGGGTGGGCCGCAGCCGCCCGGCCAACAGCCGCAGCAGGGTGGATTTGCCCGACCCGTTGGTGCCGACCAGGCCGGTACGGCCAGGGCCGAGGCTCAGCGAGACGTCGGCCAGGACGGTGCCGCCGTCGGGCCACCGGAAGGACAGGGCGGAACAGGTCAAGGACGCGCCGGGCGCGGTAGGGCTGGTCATGAGGATTCTCGCAGTCGCACGTGGTTGGCGGGGACTTCGTCTGCGAGCACCACACGACGACCACACCGACAGCGGCGACCCCCGGTACGGCGGGGGGCGGCTCATGCATCGAGGTCGCTGACACGCGGGTCACGGGCGGCGGTAGGCCGGCGGCTGCGTGACGGGTCACGGTCGGAGCCGTGCCGCGTGATGATCGCGAACCTCAGATGCGCAACGTCCACCTCTATCGGAGACAACAGGACCCCGCGACCGTACCTCAGTCCGGCGCGCCGGCCGAGCGGTTTCCGTGGAGCCGGCGTAACCGCGGAGACCGGGGGGAATCCGGCACCTCACGACGAACGGGTCCGTCATGTCATGGACATGACGGACCCGCCCGTGCTGCTGACTCTGTGTCACGTTCCGGACGCCCGGTCGGCGCCCGGGTCCGGCCCCGGTGCGGTCAGTGCGCGAGACCGCTGATCCGGTACTGCATCACCCGGTAGTTCTGGTTGTCGTACCACTGGCTGACGCAGATGTTGAAGTTGTCGAACGTCGAGCCCGGGATGATGAACCCGCCGTACGGGCTCGCCACCGCGTTGCCGCCCTCGGCGCCGGGGACGGTGGGCACGATGATCGTCTGCTCGGGCGTGGTGAACAGGTTCGACGTCGGCACCGGGAACACCTGCGCGCGCATCGACAGCACGTCCATGTTCAGCCAGGTGAAGCCGTACTGCCCGTCCATCGCCCGGAAGCAGATCTCACCCCACCGACGGGCCGGCGAGATCGTGCTCGGCGCGTTGCCCCAGGCCCAGGCGCCGTTGGCGTACCCCCACGGCTGGTACGCGCCCGGGTTGCCGAGCTGGTCCTGCGGCACCCGGTGCAGCAGCAGACCCGAGGTGACGTCCCGGTTGAACACGGTGGACAGCACGTAGCAGTAGCCGTCGTCGGCCACCGCGTAGGTCTTCTGCTGGAACTGGCCGCCGTACTGGTCGCCCGGCCACTGGCACAGGTACTCCCAGGTCTCGCCGTTGTCGGTGGACCGCCAGAAGTCGGAGTGGTGGGTCTGGTAGATGACCCCGCGCATGAGGTGCATGTACATCGTGCCGCCGACGGTGAACACGTCGGAGGGGATGGCGGTCGTGCCGCCCTCGTGGCCCTCGGGAACCAGGCCGTTGGCGTGTGCGCCCCCGACGCTGCCGTCGATGCTCAGGGAGTCGAGGTTGGCGCTGCTGGAGCGCAGGCCGACCGGGGCGCGCCAGTCGGGCCCGCCCACGCCGCCGCCGTCGAAGGTGTCGCCGCCGACGAACAGCATGGTCCCGTTGGGGCAGCGGGCCGGAATGCCGAGGTCGGTCCAGGGCGCTGCGAACGGTCCGGTCTCTGCGGGGCCGGTCAGGTTCTTGATCTTGTTGCCGCCGATGGCGAGTGGGCGGGCGGCTGAGGCGTGCGCGGCGGCCGGTGCGGCGGCGGCGACCCCCACACCCAGGGCGACGCCCAGGCCTGCCTTCAGGACCGACCGGCGGCTGGGGACGCCGAGTTCGGTGAGCGTTCTGGACTCTGGTCTTCTGGTCATGGGGCCGTCCTCCGTGCCGGACAACTCGGCCGCAAGGGGCGAGAAATCGAATTCTTGCGCCTCACTATGGGCCAACACCATCAAATCGGCAACCCTGCCCGTCACCAGGACGGGTCGACGCCGGCGCGGACGCCTCGATCGACCCCGGGGCTCGCCTCGGCCCCGGAACTCGCGGCGGGCCCGGCGCCGGACCAGTCCGGCCACCGGCCGCTGACCGGAGCCGCCCGCGCACCGTGCCGGGCGCTCACCCGCCGACGCGTACCGTCTCCGCCCAGTCGGGTATCCACGGGTACTCGTGTCCGAGCAGCCCCACGACCACCCGGCACGGCGGCGCCGACTCGGGCCACGGCGTCTCGCCGTCGGTGAGCAGCACGACGGCGTCCGGCCGCTGCGGCGCGGCCATCGCGGCGGCGATGCCCACCCGCATGTCCGTGCCGCCACCACCGACCAGTTCCACCTGCTCCACAGTGGACACCGCCCGTGCCGTCCCGGCACGGGCGTCGCAGCACAGTATGCTCACCCGGTTGCCCCGCACACCGACGCTGCGCAGTACGCCGGTCACCTCGCCGAGCGCGGTGGACAGGTCGGCGTCGGACACCGAGCCGGACGTGTCGATGACGATCGACACCCGCGGCAGCCTGCGCCGCAACGCCGGCAGTACCACGCCCGGCAGCGCCGTCGCGCGTCGCGACGGGCGCTGGTAGGTGTAGTCGCCACCCCCGGCCGACGACCCCAGGGCGCCACGGACCGCACCGGTCAACAGCCCACGCCAGTCGACCGTCGGTGCCAGGGTTTCCTGCGCCCAGCGCCCCCAGCCACCCGGTTTGTCGCCCCGCCCGCACCGGTGTTCGCTGATCCGCCGGGCGGTCTGCCGCCGGAGCGCGGCCGCCTCCATGTCGCTGACCGGTCCGGAGCCCGGCAGCTCCCACGGTGCCGGCCGGCCGTGCGCCGCCGACCCGCACTCGTACCAGCCGACCGAGGCGTACGAGGGGAGTGCTCGCGCGTACTCCTCGAACAGCCGCCCCGCGGCCAGCCCGAAGTGTGCCGGCAGCAGCGCGCCGGTCGGCAACGGCAGGCCGTCGCCGGACAGGTCGTCGTTGATCTCGCAGTCGGCCGCCACGTTGAGCCGCAGCGACGCCGCCGAGCCCGTCGGATCGAGACGGTCCGACCGGCCGTGATGGTTGCGCAGCACGTGCGAGACCTCGTGCACCCAGACCGCGGCCAGTTCGCCCACCGGCGTCGCCGCGACGAACGCCGGGTTGACGTAGCAGCGCCAGTACCGGTCCACGCCCATCGTCGGCACGGCCGTACTCGGCACGATCTCCAGGGCGTGCAACGCGCTCGCCAGGTACGGCCGGGCGGCGGCCGCGCGCATCCGGGCGGCCAGCAGTACCGTCCTCATCGCACCGACACCGGCGTGACGTCCGCGAGGCGCAGCAGGTCGGCGAACGCGTCCACCGCGTCGGGCACCGGCCAGTCCGGCTCGCGCATCGCGGCCAGGTCCACCG
>JBAUUM010000991.1:0-2459 GCA_049582705.1 Actinocatenispora sp. | reverse complement strand
GCCAGCAGATCGACGTAGGACGACGCGGTGGCGACGTCGATCGTCGGGTGCGCGGCGGTGCGCCGGACCCGGGTGGTGCGGCCGGCGGACAGCACGGAGGCCGCGACCGGAATGGGCGTGGCGCCGTAGAGCGCGACCAGCCAGCGCACCGGGCGGGCGAACGAGAGGTTCGGATCGTTCCAGCGCATGTTCTTGTCCGCGCGCAGCTCCGTCACCACCGCGGCGAACAGCTCCGAGAGCACCTCGGCGGCCGGCCGGCCCGGCTCGGTCACCGTGAGGCCCACGTGCTCGACGCCGCCGACGTCGATCGTCTCCAGCGCGGAGACGTCGACGCCCTTGCCGCGGGCGAACCCGGCGGCGGCCTTCGTCGGGTTGCCGTCCTTGTCGTACGCGGCGGCCAGCTTGGGCCCGCGCAGGACGCGCTGCGCGTCGGGCTCGCGGTCGCTCACCGCGTCGACCAGCACGGCCAGTCGGCGCGGCGTGCCGTACACGGAGATCTCGCCGTGCCCGAGGCGGGTCGCGGCGAGCTTGCCGGTCACCGCGGTGCGGAGCGCCTCCGTCTGCTGCGCCACCTCGTGCGGCGGCAGCTCCTCGGTGCCGATCTCCAGCAGTACGGTGTCCGGACCGCTCACCGTGGGCAGCTCGGCCGGCGTCGCCGCCGGCAGCGGCGCGACGGTGCCGAGCGGGTACTCCAGCTCCTCCCGGCGGTCCGCCCACAGCTGGGCGACCTCGCGGGCCAGCCCGCGCATCCGGCCGAACGCCCGGGCCCGCTCGGTGGTCGAGATCGCGCCCCGGGAGTCCAGCACGTTGAACGCGTGCGAGCACTTGAGCACGTAGCTGTGCGCCGGCACCGGGAGCCGGGCGTCCAGCATCCGGCGCGCCTCGGACGCGTACGACTCGAACAGCTGCTGGTTCGTCGCGACGTCCGCGTCGTCCAGGTAGTACCGGGACATCTCGTACTCGGACTGGCCGAACACCTCCCCGTAGGAGACGCCCGGGGAGTACGCGATGTCCTTGAAGTGGTCGACGCCCTGCAGGGCCATCAGGATCCGCTCGATGCCGTAGGTGATCTCCACCGACACCGGATCGACCGACAGGCCGCCGGCCTGCTGGAAGTAGGTGAACTGGGTGATCTCCAGCCCGTCCAGCCAGACCTCCCAGCCCAGGCCCCAGGCGCCCAGCGCGGGCGACGCCCAGTTGTCCTCGACGAACCGGATGTCGTGCGCGCGGATGTCGATGCCCAGCGCCTCCAGCGAGCCCAGGTAGACCTCCTGCGGGTCACCCGGGTCGGGCTTGAGGATCACCTGGAACTGGGTGTGCGTCTGCAGCCGGTTGGGATTCTCGCCGTAGCGGGAGTCGTCGGGGCGCACGCTCGGTTCGACGTACGCCACCCGCCACGGCTCCGGACCCAGCACCCGCAGGATCGTCGCCGGGTTCATCGTCCCGGCACCGACCTCGGTGTTGAAGGGCTGCACGATCATGCAACCGCGCTCGGTCCAGTACCGCTGCAAGGTCAGCAGGGCGTCCTGCATCGTCAACACGGGAAGTCCAACCTCGATCGGGTCCGGGGAGTCACGGCGATTCTAGTTGTTGTGTCGTGTCCGACCCGGCGTGGGCACGACACGACCGCGCCTTCCGGACAGTCGGGTTGCAACAGCCCATTAGCCTGCCAGGGCGTGACAGACATCGAGCGTAGTTCGGGCGGCAGCATCCGGCGCCGGACGGCGGGCCTCGCGCTCGGCGCCGCGCTGGTCGGCACGACCCTGCTGGGGGTGACCGGCTGCACCGACAGCGGCTCCTGCTCCGACGACGACTACGCCGTCGGACCGGCGGTGTCCAGCGGCCAGTCGGCCAGCGGCGGCCAGGGCGGCGGCGTCGTGCTCGCCCGCGGCGGTTCGCACGGGGGCTCACACGGCGGCTTCCACGGTGGCTCGGAGGGCGACTCCGGCGGCGGCTACCACGGTGGCTCGGACAGCGACTCCGGTGGCGGCTCCGGTTACCACCCGCACTACTACAACAACAACCACCACAACGACGATGACGACTCGTGCGGCCCGTCGTACTCCCCCTCGCCGAGCGCGTACTCGCCGTCACCGACCGACGCCGCGTACCCGTGGGACCAGAGCAGCGGCTCACCCACGCCGGGCGTGTCCGAGTCCCCCACCGACGACGGCTCCATGCGCGGCCTGAACTGACCTGACCCGTCGGCGTCGGTACCGGTCCCGCCGGTGCCGACCCGCACCGCGTGCCGACACGCCGGCGCGGGCGCCCGGCCCCGGTCGGTCCGGGACCGGGCACGTCCGGAGGTCACCCCCGGCGCTCGGTGATCTCCGCGCGCAGCTCCGCGAGCAGGTCGTCGGTGGGCAGGTCGCGCCGGCGGCCGTCCCGGGTACGGACCGCGACACGCTCCTCGGCCACCTCCCGCCCGCCCAGCACCAGCTGGTACGGCACGCGCCGAC
>JBAUUM010000990.1:0-3810 GCA_049582705.1 Actinocatenispora sp. | reverse complement strand
GGGGCGGGTGGCGCCGGGTCAGGCGAGCCAGCCGGGGCGTACCAGGCCCGACTCGTACGCGATGACCACCAGTTGAGCCCGGTCCCGGGCGGCCAGCTTGACCATCGCGCGGCTCACGTGGGTCTTGGCCGTCGCCGGGCTCACCACGAGCCGACCCGCGATCTCCTCATTGGACAGTCCGGTGGCGACGAGCGCCATCACCTCGCGCTCCCGTTCGGTGAGCGACGCCAACCGTGGGTACTCCTTCGGCGCGCGCGCCCGCACCGCGAACTCGGCGATCAGGCGGCGGGTGACGCTCGGCGACAGCAGGGCGTCACCCCGGGCCACCGCCCGTACCGCCTGGACCAGCTCCGCCGGCTCGGTGTCCTTGACCAGGAAACCGCTGGCACCGCCACGGATCGCCTCGAACACGTACTCGTCCAGCTCGAACGTGGTGAGGATGACCACCCGGACGCCGCTGAGCCGGTCGTCCTCGGCGATGCGCGCGGTGGCCGCCAGCCCATCGCAGCCCGGCATCCGGATGTCCATCAGGACAAGATCCGGCCGCAGCCGCCGGACCAGGGTCACCGCGTCGTCGCCGTTGCCGGCCTCGCCCACCACCTCGATACCGTCCTCGGCGTCGAGGAGCGCGCGGAAGCCCGCCCGTACCAGGGCCTGGTCGTCGGCCAGCAGTACCCGGATCACCCGACCTCCCCGTCGAGCGGCAGCCGGGCCGTCACCCGGAAACCACCGTCCGGCGCGGGGCCGGCCGACAGGCTGCCGCCCAGCGCGGTGGCGCGTTCGCGCATGCCGGGAATGCCGCTGCCGCCCGACGCCCCACCGTGGCCGGCACCATCACCTGGGGCACTGTCGTCGCCCGAGGTCCTACCGTCGCGCGGGGCCCGGCCGTCGGCGGCGCCGGACAGGTCCGGACGGTGCCCGCCGCCGCGACCGTCGTCGGTGACGGTCACCGCCAGGCTCCGCTCGCCGTACTCCAGTTGCACCGTCGCGCGGGACGCGCCGGCATGCCGGTACACGTTCGTCAACGCCTCCTGCACGATCCGGTACGCGGCCAGGTCCACGCCCACGGGCAGGTCACGGGGCGCGCCCGTCACCGTCGTACGCACCGGCAGGCCGCTGTCGGACAGCCGCCCGGTCAGCTCGTCGAGCCGGTCCAGGCCGGGGGTGGGCGTGCGCGGCGCGTAGCCGTCACCGCGCAGTACCGCCAGTGCCGAACGCATCTCGCTCAGTGCCTCCTTGCTGGCGTGCCGGATGGTCGTCAGGGCGGTACGGGCCTGCTCCGGCTGCTGGTCCATCAGGTGCAGCGCCACCCCGGCCTGCACGGTGATCAGCGAGATGTTGTGCGCCAGTACGTCGTGCAGCTCCTGCGCGATGCGCAGCCGCTCCTCGCTGGCCCGCCGGCGCTCGTGCTCCAGCCGGTTGCGGCGCTGCTCGGCGATGGTCTGCCGGTGGTTGCGGACCAGGTCCGCCACCGCGACCATCACGGTGACGGCGGCGACATGCCCGACCATCGACGTCCACGCCGGCGGCGGCCCGCCCACCACCACCTGGTGCAGCAGGAAGTACGTCAGCACACCGGCCAGCGCCGACACCCAGCCCAGCAGCCGGTGGCCGGCCAGCACCGCGGCCATGGCCGCCACCGCGAACGACACGAACGCCGGGCCGTACGGGAACCCCAGCCCGTAGTACAGGACTCCGGCGACCGTCGTCAGCACGAGCACACCCGCCGGCCAGCGCCGCCGGCCCAGCAGGGCCACCGGCCCGGTCAGCAGCAGCGCCACCGCGAGCGGCGTGAGCCGCTGGCCCTGGTGCACGCCGGCGTAGTACGAGCCGATCAGCTGGACGGCGGCGGTGACGGCGCTCACCAGTAGCAGCGACCACAGGGGTCGCCACCCGTCGCCGTCCGGCCCGTCCCGTCCCGCCCACCGCACGGGTTCACGGTAGGGCGCGTCGGCGACCAGGTCATCGGCCCACCGGTCCGTCCGCGGTACGCCACCGGTGGTACCGGCCTCCGCCCGGCTACCGCCCCGGCGGTACCCGGACGCGATCCGTCCCGTCTGCCCCGGCCTGCCGGTACCCGGGGTGCCTTGTGCGGGCCTGGGGGCGAGGCTGCTACTCTTCACCAGTCCCGGGCCCCCGTAGCTCAGGGGATAGAGCATCGGCCTCCGGAGCCGTGTGCGCAGGTTCGAATCCTGCCGGGGGCACCCAGTCAGTTCCAGTAGAACCCCGGTTGACCAGCGCGAACGCTGGACGCCGGGGTTTCTTCGTCGGTGGCTCCGGCCCTGCCGGACCTCGGTGCGGCGCTGCCTCGTCGGGTCCCGCGTGAGACTCTGCCGTCCGTGGCCCCGGTGCGCCGCCTCGGTCAGCCGCGGCTCCGGCCCGGCCCGCCGGTTCGTCGATCGCCGGGCGTGTGCGCGCAGGCGAGGGTCGTCCGATGTCCCCACGCGGCCGTTCGGAACGGGCGTGCGTACATCGGGCGCACATTCTCCGTGCAATAACGGGAATCGCTGGACATATCGATCGATGTCATTACGCTGTGGGCCACGGCGGCTCCGCCCATGACATCCACGAAAGGTGTTCCGATGGTTCGCCTGCGCTCACCACGGCGGTTCGCCGTGCTCACCGCCGCGCTGCTGATGCTCACCGCGGTGGTCCTCACCGCCTCGCATCCGGCGGACGCGGCCGTCGCCACGCCGAAACCGGTGTCCACCACTCCGTTCGCCATCAAGGTCAACTACACGCCCCCCGCGGTCGTCGGTCAGCTCGATGCGTTGCTGCCCAACAAGACCGTAGCCAATGTGATGGACGACGCGAACCACGACCGGCGCGGCCTGTGCAACACCTCGTCGCTGTCCGGGCTCACCGGCACCGTCGACGGGTTCTGCTTCGACTCCGCGGACACCGGCGACTGCCACACCTTTCCGCAGGGGCTGACCACCACCCGGGACGCCACCGGGGGACAGTGGGAGAACCGGCAGTTGGTGGTGACCAGCTGGTACCAGAAGAACGAGTGCGGCGGCGACTCCACGATCCGCAGCAAGATCGTGCTCGCCGACTGGGACGCCGACTTCCCCAACAAGTACCGCAAGGTGATGCTGGTCGAGCCCTACGTGGACTCCGCCGGCCACCCGAACTTCCGGGCGCACAAGCTGCACACCTCGGGCATCTCCTGGTACGGCAACTATCTGTACGTGTCCAACGCGACCGGCGGCCTCGTCATCTTCGACATGCGCAAGCTCTGGCAGGTCGACGACGGTGGCGACGGCATCGGCCGCCAGTCGGACGGCACGTACCAGTCCGCCGGCTACAAGTACGTCCTGCCGTCGGTTGGCCGGGTGACCAACTCGGGGTCGCACAACCTGCGTTGGTCGACAGTGGCCCTCGACCGCGCCAAGCTGTCGCTGGTCACCACGGAATGGATCGAGTCGTCCGGCTCCGCCTACGCGGCGCGGTTCCCGCTCGACGCCACGACCCAGGCGTTCAAGCCGGGCGCCGACGGCATGGTGCACGCCACCGAGGCGCTCTCCTACAGCTACACCCACGTACAGGGCGCGGTGTCACACAACGGCCGATGGTGGTTCGGCGCCAGCAAACCGAAGGCGCTGTACTACTGGGCCGGTGCGGGCACGACGGCGGTGTCGCACACCTGGGTGTCGGTGACCCAGGGGCTGTCCTACTGGGAGGACGCGACGAATCCGGACCTGATCTGGACGGTCCGCGAGAACGAGGACACCCGCAACGCCTTCACCGTCGAACAGGCCAAGTACTCCTGATCACGGTCGCCGCGCTCCGCTCCCGACGGGAGTGGAG
>JBAUUM010000989.1:0-2261 GCA_049582705.1 Actinocatenispora sp. | reverse complement strand
GGTCCTGCCCGACCGGGTCCTTCCGCACCGGACCGCCCGGCGGGGCCGCGGCGGTCGCGCCGTCGGCGACCACACCGGTCGACTGCGAGATGACCAGCACCCGGTCGCCGGCCAAGAGCATCCGGGCGTCGCCGACCGCGCCATCACCGAGATCGAGGTGACCCAGCTCGGTACGGCGCGCGGCGTCCACCACCCGCAGCGTGCCACCGGACACGGTGACGATGCGCTTCCCGTCGGTCTTGACCAGGTCCGGCTCGGCCACCCCGGTCTCCTGGTTGTTGGTGTCCGAGTGGGCCGGCGCCGCCGACCCCTCGACGTCCTTCCCGGCGGCGTCCGGCTGCGCGCCGGGCGCCCGTTCCGCAGCGTCGGGCGCGACGACGTCCCTGGCGTAGGCGGGATTGGCGAGCCCGTAGGGCGTCACGTACCGTCCGGCCGCCCGCCGGAAGTCGGCGAGCAGATCGTCACAGGTGTCGTACGAGGCCAACCGCAGCGCGCCGGCCGGCGTACTGCCCGGTGCCCGGGGTGTGCCGGCGCACCCGGCGGTGAGTGGAAGCCCGGCGGCCAGCGCCAGCCCGAGCACGACGATCCTGGTTCGCATGGCGGTTGGACGCCGAGGGAGGCCGGCGCGGTTCCCTCCGGCCGACCGGTGTGTGGCGGTACCTGGTGCGTGCTGCCGACCGGCCCCAGCGCGCGCGTCCCGACCGCTGGACGGCCGACCGGGGTGAGGCGGAGGCGTCGGGGGCGTCAGCCGGTCACAGGGTCCAGCGCGGTGTCGAACTCGATCTCGACCTCGTCGGCGAGCCGCAGCGCGCCGAAGAAGGCCGTGTAGGGCTTGATGCCCCAGCGCGACTGGACGATGGTGGCCGTACCGCGGACGCGACCGGTGTCCGAGACCGAGCCGCGTACGGTGACCGGCCGGGTGGTGCCGGCGACGGTCAGGTCACCGGTCAGCTCGAACCGGTCCGACGTCCCGCTGACCTCGGTGGCGTGGAACGTGATGGTCGGCTGCACGTTCGCGGCGAGCAGCTTCTCGCCGCGCAGGGTACGGCGGATCTCCCGGCGGTCGTGGTCGGTCAGTGGCTTGAGCCCGCCGCTGCCCGTCCGTACCTCCAGCCCGTCGATCTCGACGGCGACCTGCACGTCGTGGGTGTCGCCGACGGTGGTCTCGCCGGACCAGCGGGTGGCCTCGATGGCCAGGTCGTGGCCGGCCTTGCGACCCAGGCCGGTGCGGGAGGTGTGCAGCACGAGCTGCCCGTGTTCCCCGCCGAAGCGGTAGCGACCTGCGGCGATCTCCATGCGCCCTCCCCGGCGGTGCCTCCTCCTCCTTCTTACCCCGTACGGCGGCTGAGGGGGCCGGGACCTGCGAGGCCCGTGGGGCCGGACCGGGCACCGTGGCCGGGGACCACCCTGGAGGTACGGGACGGGCCGAGACGCCTCGCCGGGTACGGAAGGCGGCATACTCCTCAGCACGTCACTTCCCCCGTGACCGGGCCGCGCCGGCGCAGGGCGGTACGACTGGCCGGCCGTCCCGGGCGGGGGCAGAGTGACACGACGAGGACAGCGCACGGCGGACCGGGCTCGCGGGGTGCCGGGACGGACCGGCGTTCGGGACACGGCGGTACCGCGGGGCGGGTGCCCGGGCGGGCCGTACCGCAGGCAGGAGGCTGCAGGAATGCTGAACAACGGGCAGCGGCGACGGTTCGTGAAGGCGATCCTCGTCCGGGGTGCCGAGACGGACGAGACGCGCGCCGACCTCTCCCGGGAGCTCGGGATCAAGCAGTCCGCCGTGCTGGTCTCGGCGGCGTTCGCCGCCGCGGCGAGCCGGGTCTTCACCGAGGAGAGCAGCCCCGAGGAGATCACCGCGTACGCGCACCGGCTGGCCGTCGCGAACGACGGCGCCGGTGTCAAGACGACGGTGGTCGAGGCCCTGATCCGGGCCCAGTTCGGTGAGGCGGAGCTGGCCGCGGAGCTGCCGTTCGAGGACATGGTGCCGCACGAGATCCTGGTCGCCAACGACATCGTCGGCAGCCTGCAGCTCGACGACCTCGGCCTGCGCCAGTTCGCCGACGAGGTGCTCGCCCTCGCCGACCAGTACGACGTCACGCCGTAGGCTTCGGCGTCCGCACCGCCCCTGGCGGGGCGGTGCGGACGGTTCACGGGCGCCGGGCGGGTGTCGCCGGCGGCCGTACACGAGGCCGCGGCGAGGCGGCGGGCGGCGAGGAAATCGCGGGAGTCGATCACCGCCGCAGTCATCGCCTGGT
>JBAUUM010000988.1:0-51100 GCA_049582705.1 Actinocatenispora sp. | reverse complement strand
GCTCAGCTGAGCCGTGCCCCCGCGGCGATGCTCAGGTCGGCGACGGGTCAGCGGCGGTCGTCGTCCCAGCTGAGCGCGGTCAGCCTCCAGCCGTCAGCGGTACGCAGGAACTGCATGCTCTTGGTGCCTCCGCCGGTGAACGTCTCGCCACGCAGCACCCCGCGCTTACGGTAGCGACCCAACCGCTGCGCGATGTCGCCGAAGACCTCGGTCCGCTCCCAGGTCTCCTCCTCCGCGAACTCGGTGAGTTCGCCCGAGGTGAGCAGCTTCTGCCGCGGGGCGGCGAACGTCTCCAGATCACAGACCTGCTGCTCGGGGCCGCCCGTGACGATCACGCCGTCGGGCACGAAGAGCTGATGGATCGCGCCGACGTCCGGCACGGCCCCGTCGGCGTTCGTGAACAGCTCGTAGAAACGCTCGACGAGTCGGTCGATCTCCGCCTTGTCGCGATCCGCGTCGGTCCGGCGGGCCCGCCACTCGTCCGCCAGTACGGACCAGATCTCCATGTCGGCGCGGCCACGGGAGCCATCGGGAACGGCCGAGCGTAGGACCGCGTCGCGGCTCATGCCCAACCGCCGGGCCACCGCGATGCTGCGGACGTTGTCCGCCTTGGTGTGCCACTCGACGCGTGGCATGCCGCGCTCGAGGATCGCCCAGTCGAGGATCCGACCGGCCGCCCGGGTCACCAGGCCACGGCCCTCGGCGCCCGGCTCCAACCAGCAGCCCGCCTCACAGACGCCCTGCTGGGTGTCGAAGGAGACGAACATGACCCCGCCGACCAGCGTGCCCTCCAGCCAGATGCCCCAGATGCCGCCCGCGTCCCGGGCACGCCTGTCGCCGTAGTTCCCCAGTACGGTGCGGGCCCCGGCGAGGTCCTTCGCGACGAACGACGCCCCCACCCAGGGGGCGATGTGCTCCCGGCACCGGTCCAGGTTGGCGAGGAACTCCTCGGCGTGCCACGGCTCCAGCGGACGCAGCTCGGCGGTGGCGGTGAGGGGAAGGGTGAACATCGATCCTCCGGCGCGTGGTGGCGCTATACATAACAAACGTTTGGTATGTACGCTAGCACGCGTGCCCGCCCGAGCCGATCATGATTCCCGCCGCGAAGACGTCTCCGCGGCGGTCTGGCAGGTGCTCGCGGAACACGGCTTCGGCGGCCTCACGCTTCGGGCCGTGGCGGCGGCCATGGGCGCCTCCACCGGCCTCGTCACCCACTACTTCACGGGCAAGCGTGAGCTGATCACCCACGCTCTCGACATCCTGGAGACCCGCACGGTGCGCCGTCCGCGACTGACGGCGCCCGCGCCCGGCCTGCCCGCGTTGCGCACCCATGTGCTCAACATCCTGCCGTTGACGCCGGACGGGACGGCGATGAACCGGATCTGGATCGGCTCCTGGGACGTGGCACTGTCCGACCCACAGCTGCTCGAAGCGCAGACCCTGCGGTACGAGCGCATCAGGGCAATACTGCGGGAGTCCATCGTGGACGCCGCCCGGCTCGGCCAGCTGCCGCCCGGGGACCCGGACTCCCTCGCCACGACCGTGCTCTCCTTCACGCACGGACTGGTCGTGCAGGCACTGTTCGACCCGGCGCGGTTTCCCGCCGAACGGCAGACCGAACTGGCGGACGAGTTCCTCGCCCTGCTCGCCGGTCGATAGACCACCGCCCGGCACCGTCAGGCGGTCACTGCTGCCCGACCCGCCGGCCGGTCTCCGCCACGTCCGCCACGTCCGCCACGTCCGCCATGGGTACGGCCGCACGGCTCACCCGGTACGCGGCGACCACGATCAGCAGCACCGCGCCCGCCGCGAACAGCAGATGGCTGGCCAGCGCTATCGCCGGGGAGGCGTCCACCAGCATGTGTGAGGTGACGAACCCCTCCCACGCGTACGTCAGCAGCGCGCCGGCGGCGAGGGCGAGCTGGTGCCCGGCACCCCAGCCGGTCAGCCGCGACCAGTGCCCGACCAGCCGGATCGCGGCGGCCCACGCCAGCACCACCAGTACCACGTACACCCACGGCGACAGGGAGTCCTTGGCCTCGTACCAGGCGCCGGTCACGACGGACGTGACGACCAGCGAGGCGGCACCGAGCAGCCACGGCGACGGCGCCGTGCCGGTACGCGCGGCCGGCCGGGGACGCCTGCCGACCACGACCGCCGCCGCCACCAGGACGATCACCACGACCGCGACCAGGGCGAACTGTCCCGGCGCGGCGACGAACCCGGACTGCTCGTAGCCCACCACGCCGTTCAGTACCAGGCCGATCAGCAGCAGTCCCGCCGCCACACCCAACCCGAGCCGACCGAGCCACGGTGTGCTGCGCCGGTCCCGGGTCAGCAGCTCGACGCACGCGATCGGCACCCCGATGCTCCACACCGCGTGCAGGGTCAGTACGAAGACCGTCCACGAGGCGCCCATGCCCAGCGCCGGGAGATGCCCGTACGAGAGCAGGTGCTTGTGGGCGTAGTGCGGGTTGAACAGCGACTGGGTGGCCGCGCCCTCCTCCAGGAACGCGTACGCGAGTCCCAGCGTGACGATGCCGGGCCAGCCCCAGCCGAACCGCCGGCACAGCTCGCGGATCAGCAGCGCGCCGCCGCCGTACATCGGCCCGACGACGAGCAGCCCGGCGATCGCGGTGATGGGCAGGTCACCGAGCAGGAACTCCGCGACGAGTGGTGCCAGGAGGAACAGCCCGATGGCCGGCAGTACCCGCTTCATGTCTTTCCCCGGTGGTCGACTGGATGCAGTGCACGCCCGTCACGGGCGGCGGTACCAAACTAGGGCGATCGGCGCGGGCCGGCCGGTGTCGATCTGCACAGCGACCCCGGAGTCCGTACGAGTCTGCCGGGTGAGCCTGCCGGGTTCGGGGTCGTGGGCGGAGTTCCGGGATTCTGCGGGTTCCGCCCTGGCGTCAGGAGTCCTCGACCGGGACCGGTCCGGGTCGGAAGCTCGCCCGGTACTCCGTGGGCGTGCGGCCGGTCAGTTCCCGGAAGGCGGCGTTGAAGGCCGACAGTGAGGCGTAGCCGACCATGAACGCGATCCTGGTCACCGGGGCGTCGCCGGCCGCGAGTTCCTCGATCGCACGCAGTACCCGCATCCGGCGCAGGACGGCCCGCCAGGTCATGCCCGTCTCGTCCTCGAAACGCCGGGCGAGCGACCGCGGCGCGAGGCCGACCTCGTCGGACACGGCCTCGAAGCGGACCTCACCGCCGAGCCGCTCCTCGGTCAGCTCAAGGGCCCGGCGCAGTTCCGGCGATCGTCCCACCGGTACCACGACGGGACTCGGCTGGCCGGCGAGCCGCCAGGTCACCGCGGCGAGCGCGGCGAACAGCGTCCGGGCGTACGAGGTGAGGGGTTCGTCGTTCTCGCCCCACGCACCGCACTCGGTCACCAGCGCGCGTGCCAGCGGGTTGAGATCGAACACCGTCAGCGGCGCCGGTGGGGCCGCGGTGAAGCCGGTGTCGAACAGGACCGAAGCGGTCCTGACCGGCTGCGGGAGGCTCACCCGGATCGGCTGTCCCGCCTCGATGAGGGCGGCCCGCGCCGGCGGCAGAAGCCACGCCTGACCCTGCGCCTCCAGCCGGAGCGCACCGGCGGAGGCACAGAGCAGGTAATGGCGGTCCACGCGAAGATCGCGGGCGGGCTCCGGAGCGAAGGTGCGGACGAAGCTGTACGCCTCGCGGGTCATCGACGGCCTCGCACGGTCACATCGTAGAAGCCCCGGTGGCCGGTCAGGCGACGGTCTCCAGCAACTCGGCGCTGAAGCGCCGGCTCACCGGTGCCCCGGTCATGATCGGCCGAAGCAGCTCACTGGAGCGCGTGAAGGCGTCCGACCTCAGGTAGCCGGCGAACGACTCCTCGTCGTCCCATTCGTGGACGACGGCGATCCGCGTGTCCTCCTCACGCGACGGGTAGACCCGGAAGGCCAGATTGCCCGGCATGGCACGGATCTGGTCACGCACGCCGTCGAACTGGGCAAGGGCGGCGGGCCGGTCGGCCGTGGCGACGGTGATGTCGACGATTGCGATGAACACGAGGAACCTCCTGGACGGGGCGGCGACGCCGCGGGTGGGACGCCCCCAATCGTCGGGCGGCGCCGACCGGTCCACCTCTGCCAGCCGGCCGCGTTTGCGCTCCCATCGGACAGGCCGCACCGGTGGACCCGCGCTGCCCGATGCCGGCCATGTCCGGAGCCACCGTGCCGGTCGCATCGTCGGCGATCGTCCATGTCCACGCCGCCGACCCCGCCCGGTTGGAGCGGTCAGGCGGCGGGCCGGTGGTCACGCCGGTTCGTGTGTCGACCCGGCGTGCTGCGGTTCGGGTTCGACCGTGCGCCAGTCCTTGTCCAGGTCGACCTCGCGGAAACCGGGCGGCCAGTACCTCTCCCGGGGCATCGAGCTGTCCACGCCGGCCGGCTGTCCGTCGGCCGAGGCCCTGCCCAGGTCCGTCGTCGGTACCCGCAGCCCTTCGAAACTGACACAGCCACGAACCGGCAGCACCACCTGCGCGAAGCTGATGGAGTGCACCACCGCCCGGTCGAAGCTCAGGTCCTTCTCGAAGCGGGCCCTCCGGAACGAGGTCGGGCCAGCGAACGTGCAGTACTGGAACCGTGCGTCGCCGCGGAAATGCGCAGAGCGGAACCGCACTCCGTGGAACTCGGCGTGTTCGAAGGAGACGCCGTTGTCGAAGGCGGCGCGTTCGAAGGACACCTCGGCCCCGAACCGCACCCGATCGAAGAGCACCGTCCGGCGGAACGTCGAGCCGATGAACTGCACCCTGCCGCCGAACAGATCCGGGTGCAGGCCGTCGAGCTGGGCAGCGAACACCGCGTCCGAGAAGTCCACGGCGCACGCGAAACGCACCCCGTCGAGAGCGACGTCGGTCTCGAACAGGGCGCCGCGGAACGAGGCCTGCGAGCCGGTGAACCGGGCGGAACCCCACAGCGTCCGCCCGTCGACCACAGCCCGGTCGAAGCGGGTCGATCCTGTGAAGCGTGCGCCGGTGAACACCCCGTCGGTCAGCTGGCAGCCGGTCGCGTCGAAGTCGACGAGTTCGGCCCCGGACAGGTCCAGGCGTACGTCGGCCCAGCGCTCCACGTCGGCCGCCTGCAGGTGGCGGCACAGGATGCGCTGCGCGGTCCGGCGTACCTCGTGTTCCTGGTCGACCGGCGTGGCGTGCGGGGTCGCCATCCGCAGGTACCCGCACAGCACGTCGACGATGGTCTGCCGCTGCGCCGCGTACTTGTGCGCGAGCCGTTCCAGCGCGTACAGGCCGGCGAGCCGGACGGCGGCGCGGACGCTCCCGAGCTGGCTGACCGCTGCGGTGTACAGCTCGGTGATACGCCGTTCCTCGGAATCCTGATCGGCCTGGTCGGCCTCGCGGTCACGGTGTGCGCGGTCGAGCTCGGCGACCCGCTCCTCGTGGGCCAGCAGGCGTTCCGCGTGGGCCCGCTCCTGCGCGTCGACCCGCTCCCGGTGCCGTTGCGCCCGTTCGCTGAGCCACTGACGCCGGGCACCGAACAACAGGGCGACCGCGCCGCCGGTGCCGGCAACCACGGTCAGCCCGGTGCGGATGGCATCGATCCGCAGACCAGCACGGGCGGTGGACGTGCCGGCGGCCTCGCTCAACAGCCACCAGATCACCGCGATGCCGGCCGCCACCGCCAGGATCAGTCCCAGCATCACCACCCACCACGGCATGACCCGCAGCGGCCGGTCTGATTCGTCCTGGTTTCTGATTGCTTCATCCGTGGAAGCCCGCATGAGCACAGCATGCATCAATCCCCGCCGGAACCTCGTGAGGGCATCCGGGATCCTCGGGCGGCGCTCCCGGCGGCTGGGTACCGCGCCGGGCACGGGCTGACGGCCCGCCACGCCGGTTCGTATCGTCGCTGTCCGCCGTCAGCGGGACCAGGCAGTCGCGGCGGCGCGGACGCCGAGCGCGACCAGGACCGCGCCTCCGACCCGGTTGATCCAGGCCTTGAGCCCCTGCATGGTGATGATCCGGCGGGCACCCGACAGCGCGACGCCCCAGACACCCAACCAGGTCGCCATCACCAGCACGTGGACGGTGGCCAGCGCGAGCAGCGCGCCGACACCGACGTGGCCGGCGGACAGGAACTGCGGCGCGAGCGTCAGGTAGACGGCCGCGGCCTTGGGGTTGAGCACGTTGGACAACAGGGCCTGCGGGAAGGTATGGTGCCCGACCCACGGCAGCGATCGCCGGGGCACGGACGTCGCCCGCCTGCGCCGGCTGCGCCACAGGCTCACCGCGCCGAGACCGATCAGGTACGCGGCACCGACCAGCTTCACCGCGGTGAACACCTCGGCCGAGCGCATCACCAGCGCCGACAGGCCAAGCCCCGCGAGCGTGGCGTGCGCGTAGATCCCGGTGGCGGTGCCGGCGATCACCCAGCCGGTCGCGGCCCGTTCCCCGGCCAGGCTCCGCTGCGTCGCCAGGGTCAGGCTGGCGCCGGGCGTCAGCGCGACCGGCAGGATCGCGATGAGGAAACCGAGGAAGACCGTCCAGGTCACGGCCGGGCTCGCGCGGTGGAGGCCCGGTAGTCGTGCAGCGACAGCCCGGCGTACGCGCGGGACACCAGCGCCACGAACCGCTCGACCGCGTCCTCGGCCGGCGAGAGCGGGCCCGGCGCGTAGTGCGGCGACTCCAGCCCACGCTGGACCGACTCGCAGGCCGCCCAGTCCTGCCGGTTCGTGAGGTCCCAGAACTCCACGGCGTACGACGGGTCCGGGACCGTGCCATCGGCGGACGGCAGCAGGTACCAGGAACACTCGATCCAGGTACGGCCCGGCGCCAGCGGCACCAGGCGGTGGGCCATCACATAGTCGGGGTGCGCGGAGATCAGCAGGTTCGGCAGCAGGTGCACGTACTCGACCGCCGTCGGCGACACGCCGGGGATCGGGTTGCCGGCCGACCGTCCCGTCAGCGACATCGTCGCCATCCCGTCGCGCAGCACCATCGCGCCACCGACCCACGCGCCCGGCAGATCGTAGTTGTCGCCGGAGGTCGGCGGACTGACCTGACACAGCTCGGGGTGGATCAGCGGGCAGTGGTAGCACTCGTGGTAGTTCTCCGCGACGATCTTCCAGTTCGCGGCGATCTCGTACGAGTGCCGGTCCGCCAGCCTCAGCGACGCCGGACCGTACGGTGCCACCACCCCGCCGAGTTCGCCGAGATGGTCGGCGAACGGTACGACGGACGGGTCGCTCAGCGGGTGCGCCGCGTGGCCGAAGACCCAGCCGCACCAGACCTCGACCGGCAGCTCCACCAGGGAGTACGCCGTGGCGTCGAAGCCGGGCTCGTCGCGGTACCCGGGCGCGGCGACGAGATCACCGGCGAGGTCGTACGACCAGGCGTGGTACGGGCAGATCACCGAACGGCGGGCCGAGGCGCCGCCGTCGGGCAGCAGCTCGTGGGCGCGATGGCGGCAGGTGTTGGCGAACATCCGGACCCGGGCACCGTCCCGGGTCAGCAGCGCCGCCACGTCGCCCACCAGCACGGCGCGCTGGGTGGCCGGCCGGCCGCCGTCCAGCGCGGCCGGCAGCAGCTCGTCGAGCCGACCCAGACACGTCCAGGTACCGGCGAACAGCTGCCGCCGCTCCCACGCCAGCACCTCGGGCGAGGTGTACGCGACCGCGGGCAGCATGGCCGGCACGGACCCACCGCGCGCACGAACCTCGTCCTGGAGACGTTCCACGTCGCTCATCGCGATCTCCTCCGAGCCGAGATGTCCTCAGGTGCGCGCGGTACGCGCCTACAGCGTGTCGGCCAGCCGGTCGGCGAGCATGCGGGTGAACCGGGCCGGGTCGGCGAGCTCGCCGCCCTCGGCGAGCAGCGCCATGCCGTACAGCAGTTCCGCGGTCTGCTCCAGCGCCGGGCTGCCGCCCTGCTCCTGGGCGGTACGCATGCCGGTCACCAGCGGATGACCGGGGTTGATCTCCAGGATGCGTTTGGCGTGCGGCATCTCCTGGCCCATCGCCCGGTACATCTTCTCCAGGGTCGGCGTCATGTCCTCGGCGTCACCGACGATGCAGGCCGGCGAGGTGGTCAGCCGGGTCGACAGCCGTACCTCCTTCACGTCCTCGGCCAGACGTTCGGTCAGCCAGGACAGCAGTCCGGCGAAGTCCTTCTGCTGCTGCTCCCGCTCCGGCGAGTCCTCGGTCGTGTCGTCCGCACCGGACAGGTCGACCTGGCCCTTGGCGATCGACTGCAGCGGCGTGCCGTCGAAGGTGCCGACCTGCTCGACCCACACCTCGTCGATCGGGTCGGTCAGGACGAGTACCTCCCGGCCCTTGGCGCGGAACGCCTCCATGTGCGGCGAGTTCTCGACCATGGCCCGGGACTCGCCGCACATGTAGTAGATGTTCTTCTGGTCCTCGGGCATGCGCTCGACGTACTGCCGCAGGGTGGTCGGCGCCTCGGCGTCGTGGGTGGAGTCGACCGAGATGACGTCGAGGATGAGGTCCCGGTTGGCGGAGTCCTCCAGCAGGCCCTCCTTGACGGCCCGGCCGAACTCCTTCCAGAACGTCGCGTACCGTTCCGGCGCCTCGGACTGCATGGTCTTGACGCTGCCGAGGACCTTCTTGACCAGGCGCCGACGTACCGCCTGGATCTGGCGGTCCTGCTGCAGGATCTCGCGGGAGATGTTGAGCGACAGGTCGTGCGCGTCCACGACGCCCTTGACGAAGCGCAGGTAGCGGGGCATCAGCGCCTCGCAGTCTTCCATGATGAACACCCGCTTGACGTACAGCTGCACGCCGCGCTGCCCGTCGCGCATGTGCAGGTCGTACGGGGCGTGCGCCGGGAGGAACAGCAGCGCCTCGTACTCGAAGGTCCCCTCGGCCTTCATGTGCACGATTTCGAGCGGGTCCATCCAGTCGTGGCTGATGTGCTTGTAGAACTCGTGGTACTCGTTGTCGTCGACGTCCTTGCGGGCGCGCGCCCACAGCGCCTTCATCGAGTTGAGCGTCTGCGTCTCGTGGCTGGTCGTACCGTCCTCGCCGGTGCTCTCCACCGACATCCGGATCGGCCACGCGATGAAGTCGGAGTAGCGCTTCACGATCTCGCGGATCTTCCACTCCGCCGCGTAGTCGAACAGCCGGTCCTCGCTGTCCTCCGGCTTGAGGTGCAGGGTGACCGCGGTGCCCTGCGGCACGTCGTCGACGGACTCGATGACGTAGGTGCCCTCGCCGGTGGACTCCCAGCGGGTGCCTTCCTGCTGCCCGGCGCGGCGGGTCAGCAGGCTGACCCGGTCGGCGACCATGAAGGTCGAGTAGAAGCCCACCCCGAACTGCCCGATGAGCTCCTGCGACGCCGCGGCGTCCTTCGACTGCTTGATCTTGGCGAGCAGTTCGGCCGTGCCCGACCTGGCGATCGTGCCGATCAGCTCGACCACCTCGTCGCGGGACATGCCGATGCCGTTGTCCCGTACGGTCAGCGTGCGCTGCTCGGGGTCGACCTCGATGTCGATGTGCAGATCGGACGCGTCGACCTGCAGTTCCTTGTTGGTCAGCGACTCCAGTCGCAGCTTGTCCAACGCGTCGGAGCAGTTGGAGATCAGCTCACGCAGGAAGATGTCCTTGTTGGAGTAGATCGAATGCACCATCAGCCGCAGCAGCTGACGCATCTCCGCCTGGAACTCCAGCGTCTCCACCCGATCACCCACGCCGACTCCTCGTCAAGTACGGAAAACACCGCGCGACAGAATACTTGCCCCGACGGGCGGACGCCGCCGAGAGCACGGGCGGCGTCGGACACACCCGCCCGGACCGGCACGCATGAAGGACCCCCGGCGACCCGGCGGCCACCGCGGGTGAGTTCGCGGTCAGCCGCCCGTGAACGCGGCGCGCACCGTGGTGAGTTCGATGCCACGGTCCTCGACGGCCCGGCGGATCTCGGGGTCGGTGACGATCGCCTGGTCGGAGAGGCGGTACTCCTCTGCCCAGCGGTACGTGTCGGAGCCGGGCGTGTGCAGTGCCGCCAGCTCGGGTTCCGCGGCGGCGCAGTGGGTGACCAGGAGATGCGTGCCGGGCACCAGATTGTCCAGGTAGTCGCGCATCCAGGGCTTCTTGTCCGCCGCGTCGCGATCGCTCAGCGTCTCGATCGAGGCGAACCGCCGCGACTCCTCCGGGCCGTAGATGAACGGCCTGCCGACCGCGCTCGACACCTCGGCGTACGCCTCCGGCGCGGACTGCCCCATGTGGACGTCGAGGTAGTCGATGTCGAGTCCTTCCGCCGCGAACTTCGCCACCTGCGCCGACAGCTCGCGGACGGCGTCGGCATGACCCACCGACGCCTTCGCCTCGGCGACCGTGCGCCGGAACGTTCCGTCCGGACCCACCAGCGACGCCCCGTCGGTCAGCGGCCGCCACCGCAGGAAGTCCCACTCGCAGGTCAACGTCTGATGGACCCCGAGCGGGATCCTCGCCTCCCGCGCCAGCGCCGCCGCCTCGGTGAACCACGGGCACGCCGCCATCGTCGTCGCCTGCGTCAGGATCCCCTCCCGGAACGCCCGTACGGTCCCGACGTTGACCGCATGGCACATCCCGAAGTCGTCACCCTGGACGATCAGCCTGACCTCAGCCATGCCCATCCCCACCCTCCGCTGTCGGGCCCGACCCCGACCGTACCTGCGGGAACGGCGTCGCGCGGAGCCGGCCGCGTTCGTCCCGGCTCAGCGGGTGGGTCCGTCACGCGCTCCGGTCATGGCCCGGGACCCGCGTCGGCCACGCCAGGTCGTCGACGACGTCGGTGAACCGGCGGCGGCGGGCGTACGCGGCACGCTGTCGGGTGGCGCCGTCGCCGCCCGCGGCGAGCCGGTCCAGTGTCCGCCGTACGAACCCGTCGTCACCGACCTCGGCCAGCTGCGGACGTACGTGCTCGACGAGCGTCCGGGCCACCCGCACCGTGGGCGCCACCGAGCCGGTCAAGGGATCGACGCAGCGACCGGAGAGCCCGTCGTGCGCGGTCCGCCACAGCTGCGCCCGCAGTACCTCCGGCGGTACGACGTCGCCGGCGCCAATCTCGTCCCGCGCCCGCGCCCGCGACGCGAGGGCCCGGATCAGCGCCGCGAGCAGGCCCGCCTCCTCGACGGTCGCGGCGACGTCGGCGATCCGGATCTCCACCGTCGGCTCGTGCTCGGAGAGGCGGATGTCCCAGTACAGCATTCCGCGGTCCAGGATCGCGCCGCAGCGCCACAGGCCGTCCACGAGCGAGTCGTAGTGGTCGTCCGAGGTGAAGTGCGGCGGAGCGCCCGCGGACGGCCACCGGGACCAGAGCATGTGCCGCCACGACGCGTGCCGGGTGTCCGCACCGTCGTGGTACGGGGAGTTCGCGGTCACCGCGAGGAGCACCGGGAGCCAGGGTCGGATCGTGTTGCTGATCCGCAGGCCCTCGGCCCGGTCCGCGATCCCGACGTGGACGTGACAGGCGCAGGTGAGCGAGGAGCCCAGTTCACCGAACTTCCGCACGATCCGCCGGTAGCGCCGGTCCGGCGACACGACCAGCTTTCCCACCGGTTGCGGAGAGGTGCCACTGGGCAGCAGCCGCAGTCCGCGCCGGTCGGCCTCCGCGGCCAGTCGGGTGCGCAGCGCGGCCAGCTCGGCGATCAGCTCCGGCAGCCGGGTGTGCACGCCCGTGGCGGCCTCCACCTGGCAACGCATGAGTTCCTGCTCGGTCTGTCCGGATGAGTCGGGCACGCCGTGGGCCACCTCCGGCCCGCCGGTGGCGATCTGGCCGTCCCGGCCGATCAGCAGGAACTCTTCCTCGACGCCCAGACTCAACGGCGGCACGCCCGACAGCCTCCCCGTTCGATCGGCTTTCGTTGCTGTTACCCCGCAACCGGCCGGTCAACACGCTGGATCGTGGGCGGAACCCGTTGCGGCACGGGGTGACCGATCAGGGGGTCATGCGTCGCCTCCGGGTGCGCGCCGGCGTCCGCGTACGGCCGCCCACAGCGCGGCGGTGCTCCGGCGCCGACCCCAGGCGACGACGGCCGAGACGACGAGCAACACCACTGCCGCGGCGACGCTGCCCCCGGTGGCCAGTTGGACGACGACGGCCCCGATCGTCAACGCGACGAATGCCGTCGCGGCCAGGCCGGTCAGCCGGGGGATGAACAGGGCGACGGCACCCAGGACTTCGAGGCCCGCCAGCAGGTAGCGCACCCCCGCGCCCCAGCCGAGGGCGTGGAAGGTCCCCATGACCTGCTCGTCGCCGGTGAGTTTCTGCGTCGCGGCGAGGAGGAATCCGAGCACGGCGACGATCTGGAGGATCCACAGGACGATGTTTCCCGCACCGCGTCGGGCCGGGGTGCTGCCGTTCAGCGGGGTCGTGGCGGTCATGGTGTCGCCTCCTCGTACGGGACTGTGTCGCACGGAACGGGCTGGTACGTCGCACGACCGGCGGCGGCACGCCCGCCGAGGGCCGTGCTATACGGCGTATAGGTCACGTGGCAACCATACACCGTATAGCGCAATTTGCCATACGCCGTATAGTGGCGATGTGAAGAAGACACCCGGCGCTGCGGCCACACCCCGGTCGAGCCTGTCTCCGGACGAGATCCTGAGACTGGCCGTGTCGATCGCCGACCGGGAGGGCATCGGCGCCGCCTCGATGCGCCGCCTGGCCCGCGAACTGTCGGTGACCCCGATGGCCCTGTACTGGCACTTCAGCGACAAGGACCGGCTGCTCGACGCCATGGCCGAACACGTGGTCGCGGACGCCGAGTTCACCGACGCGCCCGACACCGCGTGGCAGGACAGGTACCGCGAGGTCCTGACCACGCTGGTCAGGCTGCTCCGGGCACACCCGTGGATGGGCCGTCTGGTCATCGAACGCGTCGTGCCGCTGCCGAACTACCTCACGGCCGTCGAGATCATGCTCGACAGCGCACGCGCGGCGGGCCTGGACCCACGGGCCGGCGCCGAGTTGGCCCAGCAGGCGGTGCAGGCCGTCGTCGTCCTGGCCGAGTACGAGCCCCGGCACTCCAGCGGGTCGACGGCCACCGCCGCCAAGCGCGCCGACCGGGCGAGCTTCCTGGCCACCCTGGACCCCGACCGCTTCCCCAACATCCGTGCCGCGGCCGAACCGCTGACCACACCGCAGAGCCCCGAGGACTACTACCGCCTCGGCATCGACATGATCATCGGCGGCATCCGCGCCGTCGCCGATCCCCGTGCCACCCACTGACAGCGGTCGCCGCCCCGGCGCGGCCGGGAACCGTTCGGGACCCACCCCTGGAGGACGCATGCAGTACCTGGTGACCGGCGTGGACGCGCCCAGCTTCGGAACGGAGGAGGACCTGGACGACGCCCACCAGGACTACATGGACGGCTGGGCGGACAGGTTGATCGCCCGCGGGCCGACCCTCTCCGCGGACGGGGAGCGGCACACCGGGAGTGTCCACGTCGTCGAGCTTCCCGACCTCGCCGCGGCCCGCCGCTTCGCGCACGACGAGCCCTACGCGACGGCGGGGTGGTACTCGACGGTCGAGGTCGGCCCGATCGTGCCGTGCCTGGACGGCACGATGTGGCACCGCCCGGCGCCGGCCGGTTCCGGCATCGCCGCGGCGGTCACGTCGTCCTGCACCGGTCACGACGCCGCGGACCTGGCCAGAACGCTCCGGCAGCACCTCGGCGACGTGGCCGGCTGGATCTACGTCGGCGTGCGGTGCGACGAGGCGGGGAGCGCCACCGGTGTACTGGCGCTGATGGACGCTCGGCCCGTCGACGCCCCGGCGCAGCTGGCGACGGTCCTGCACCGCGCCGGCGTCGCGGCCGCCTCCGTGGAGGCGTCCCGATGGCAGCGCGGTGGCCGGTTCGCCGGGTAGCGGCCGGCCCCGCTCCCCGGCCACCGACGCACGGTCGGCAGGACCCGAGGTCACTTCCGCCAGAACAGGTGGTGTGTCACGCCGCTCGAACTGGGTACGACGTCCAGGTGGAACCGGTCGAGCAGGTCGTCGGGCGACTCCCAGAGGCGCAGTCCGGACCCGAGCCGCATCGGTGACACCGCCACGTGCAGCGTGTCGACGAGGTCGGCGTCCAGAAACTGCCGGATCGTACTGACTCCGCCGCCGAGCCGGACATCCTTGCCCTGCGCGGCTTCCCGCGCCTGGTCGAGGACCGTGGCCGGGTCGCCGTCGACGAAGTGGAACGTGGTGTCGGACAGCGTGAACGACGGACGCTTGTGGTGCGTCAGGACGAACACCGGGGTGTGGAACGGGGGCTCGTCACCCCACCAGCCGCGCCACTCGTGGTCCTGCCAGGGCCCACGCTGGGGCCCGAACTTGTTGCGGCCCATGATCTCGGCGCCGATGTTGTGCGGGTAGTCCCGGGTGAGGTAGTCGTCCAGGCCCCGGCTCCCACCGGGGTCGGTACGCATGGGCCAGCTCGCCGTGGCGCCGGCCCAGGCGAACAGCCTCCCGGGATCGACGTGACCGAAGGGCCTCTCGAGGCTCTGGTCCTCGCCGGCACCGATTCCGTCACTCGAGACGTTGAAGTTCTGCACCCTCAGGAGCTGAGCCACGTGTTCCTCCCGTGCTGTCGACGACGATGGTGAGACCCGCCGGGCCGGCGAAACTCACCGCTGCGGCCGGGACCGGGCCGGCAACCGGGCTAACGGGTGCCCCGACCGTGGGGTTTCGCCCGGCCGGTCGGGCCGCGGGCGGTACGCTCCGGTCGCCGAGGACCGGATCGATGTGGTGTGCGCGTCGGTGGCGTAACCGTTGACGCTACGGTGCACCTCGAACCAGTCCACCAGTGAGGAGATCCCGTGGCCGACGTCGCGTTGCGGCACATCGAGGACGCCGACCTCGACCCGCTGTTCGAGATGATGCGCGACCCGGACTCCGTCCGGATGGCCGCCTTCACCGCACCCGACCCGGACGACCGCGCCGCCTTCGACGCCCACACGGCCAGGATTCGCGCCGCACCCGACACCCTCCTGCGCGCCGTCACCCTCGACGGGCGCTTCGTCGGCACCGTCGGCAGCTACGTCATGGACGGCGACACCGAGGTCACCTACTGGATCGACCGGGCCGTCTGGGGAAAGGGCGTCGGCAGCAGCGCCCTCACCCTGCTCCTCGACACCGTCCGGACCCGGCCGCTGAAGGCACGCGCCGCCAGCGACAACCTCGGTTCACTGCGCGTACTCCAGAAGGCCGGCTTCGTCGTCACCGGGCACGACACGGGCTACGCGCGCGGCCGCGGCGCCGACATCGAGGAGACCATCCTGCGCCTCACCTGAGGCGACCAGGAACGAGCGCAGCCCGCCCTGACCGCTCCGGGCGCGACCGGAGCGGTCAGGGTGGGCGGTCAGCCGAGGTAACGGGCGATCAGCTGGAGCAGATGCTCGACGTCGACCGGTTTCGTGACGTAGTCCGTCGCCCCGCAGGCCAGGGACTTCTCCCGGTCGCCCTTCATGGCCTTGGCCGTGACGGCGATGATCGGCATCTGGTTGTACTCGGGCATCCGCCGGATCCGGGTGATGGCGGCGTTGCCGTCCATCTCCGGCATCATCACGTCCATCAGCACCAGAGCGATGTCGTCGGCGCGCTCCAGCTCGTGCAGGCCCGCGATGCCGTTGTCGGCCTGGGCGACCCGCAGGCCGTACGCCTCCAGCAGGGTCGCCAACGCGAGTCCGTTGCGCGTGTCGTCGTCGACGATCAGTACCTTCTCCTGGTGGAAGTGCGGGCTCTGCCCGCCGTTGGGCGGCGACGCCTCCTCCACCGGCGCGGTCAGCGGTTCGTCCGTCCCGACGGCGACGGCCTCGCCGGACTCGGGCGGCGCCTGGATCTCCGGCACCGTACGGGTCGGCGCCGAACCGATCGCCAGCACGTCGGCGTCGACGGTGGCGGGCAGGTAGAGGGTGAAGGTGCTGCCCTGGTCCGGTTCGCTGTGCACCTGGAGTTCGCCGTCGAGCAGCCCGGTCAGCTCGCGGGTGATGGACAGCCCCAGCCCGCTGCCACCGTACTTGCGGCTGGTCGTGCCGTCGGCCTGCTGGAACGCCTCGAAGATGAGGGACAGCTTGTCGGCGGGGATGCCGATGCCGGTGTCCTCCACGTCGAAGGCGATGCGCCGGGAGGCCGACCGCAGCGACGAGGTGGTCACCTCCGACTCGTCGGCGAGGCGGACCCGCAGTACGACCTCGCCGGTGTGGGTGAACTTGACCGCGTTGGACAGCAGGTTACGCAGGATCTGCTGGAGGCGGTGCTTGTCGGTCTCCAGGCTGACCGGCACGGTCGGCTCGACCACCACCGCGAACTCCAGCGTCTTCTCCGCTGCGAGCGGGCGGTACAGCGACTCGGCGTAGTCGACCATCTCGGTCAGTTCGACCGTGGCAGTTTGTACCTCCATCCGGCCGGCCTCGATCTTGGCCAGGTCGAGCACGTTGTTGATGAGCTGGAGCAGGTCGTTGCCGGCGTGGTAGATCGTGCTGGCCAGGTCGACCTGCCGGGGGTTCAGGTTGCCGTCCAGGTTGTCGGCGAGCAGCTTGGCGATGATCAGGGCGCTGTTGAGCGGCGTGCGCAGCTCGTGCGACATGTTGGCCAGGAACTCGGACTTGTACTTGGAGGCGGCGGCGATCTGCCGTGCGCGTTCCTCCAGCTCCTGGCTGGCCTGCTCGATCTTGAGGTTCTTGACCTCGATGTCGCGGTTCTGATGGGCCAGCAGCTGGGCCTTCTCGGCCAGCTCGGTGTTGGAGTGCCGCAGCTCCTCCTGCTGTTCCTGCAGCTCCTGCGCGAGGCTCTGCGACTTGGTCAGCAGCGTCTCGGTGCGCGAGGTCGCCAGGATCGTGTTGACGTTGACCCCGATGGTCTCCTTGAGCTGTTCGAGCAGGTCGCGGTGGACGCTGGTGAACTCGTGCACCGACGCCAGCTCGATCACCCCGAGCACCTCGCCCTCGAACAGCACCGGCAGCACGATCACGTTGACCGGGTCGGCCGAGCCGAGCGAGGAGGAGATCTTGATGTAGCTCGACGGTCCGCCGCCCACCAGGATCGTCTTCTTGTCCTGTGCGGCCTGGCCGACCAGCGACTCACCGAGGGCGAAGCGCGCCGGGGAGTCGGGCCGGGCGCCGTAGCTGGCGGTCCGCTCCAGGGTGACCACCCCGTCGACACCGGTGATGGCGTGGAAGAACGTGCCGTGCTGGGCCGAGACGAGCGGCGCCAGCTCGCTCATGATCAGTGAGGTCAGCGCGGCGAGGTCGCGGTGGCCCTGCATGAGGCCGGAGATCCGCGCCAGGTTGGTCTTCAGCCAGTCCTGTTCCTGGTTGGTGTGGGTGGTCCCCTCCAGGTTCGCGATCATCTGGTTGATGTTGTCCTTGAGTTCGGCGACCTCGCCGGAGGCGTCCACGGTGATCTTGCGGGTGAGGTCGCCCGCGGTGACCGCGGTGGCGACCGTGGCGATCGCCCGTACCTGACTGGTGAGGTTCCCGGCGAGGTGGTTGACGCTCTCGGTGAGCCGCTGCCACGTACCGGAGACGCCGATGACCTCGGCCTGGCCGCCGAGCTTGCCCTCGGTACCGACCTCGCGGGCGACGCGGGTGACCTCGGAACCGAACGCCGACAACCGGTCGACCATCGTGTTGATCGTGGTCTTCAGCTCCAGGATCTCGCCGCGGGCGTCCACGTCGATCTTCCTGGACAGGTCCCCCCGGGCGACCGCCGTGGTCACCTGCGCGATGTTGCGGACCTGGCTGGTCAGGTTCTGGGCCATCGAGTTGACGTTGTCGGTGAGGTCCTTCCAGGTCCCCGCGACGCCGGGGACGCGGGCCTGGCCGCCGAGCCGACCGTCGGTACCGACCTCGCGGGCCACCCGGGTGGCCTCGTCGGCGAACGCGCCCAGCGTGTCGACCATCCCGTTGATCGTGTTGGCCAGGCCCGCGACCTCGCCCTTGGCCTCGACCGTGATCTTCTTGGTCAGATCGCCGTCGGCGACCGCGGTGGCCACCGTGGCGATGTTGCGGACCTGGTGGGTGAGGTTCTCCGCCATGATGTTGACGTTGTCGGTGAGGTCCTTCCAGGTGCCGCCGACGCCCCGCACCCGGGCCTGACCACCGAGCCGACCGTCGGTACCGACCTCACGGGCCACCCGGGTCACCTCGTCGGCGAACGCCGACAATTGGTCCACCATCGTGTTGATCGTGTTCTTCAGCTCCAGGATCTCCCCGCGAGCATCGACATTGATCTTCTGACTCAGATCGCCGCGGGCCACCGCCGTGGTCACCTGCGCGATGTTGCGCACCTGCTCCGTCAGGTTCTCCGCCATCAGGTTCACCGAATCGGTCAACCCGCGCCACGTACCGGCCGCACCCGGCACCTGCGCCTGGCCACCCAGCCGGCCCTCCGACCCCACCTCGCTGGCCACCCGGGTCACCTCGTCGGCGAACGCCGACAACTGGTCCACCATCGTGTTGATCGTGTTCTTCAGCTCCAGGATCTCCCCGCGAGCATCGACATTGATCTTCTGACTCAGGTCACCCCGGGCCACCGCCGTGGTCACCTGCGCGATGCTGCGCACCTGCTCCGTCAGGTTCTCCGCCATCAGGTTCACCGAATCGGTCAACCCGCGCCACGTACCGGCCGCACCCGGCACCTGCGCCTGACCGCCCAGCCGACCCTCCGACCCCACCTCACGGGCCACCCGGGTCACCTCGTCGGCGAACGCCGACAACTGGTCGAGCAGGCCGTTGACGGTGGTGGCCAGGCCGCGGAACTCCCCACGCGGGCCGTCACCGGGCACGGACATCCGCAGCGACAGGTCGCCCTCGGCCGCCGCCGCCAGTACCCGGCTGAGTTCGTTCGTCGGGCGCATGACGCCCTCGACCAGGCCGTTCACCGAGTCGGCGGCCAGTGCCCAGTCACCGGAGGCATCGGGCAGTTCGAGCCGTACGCCGAGCCGTCCCTCCATGGCCTCCTCGCGCACCCGCGCGAGCTCGCCCGCGAGATCCTGGTTGCGCTGGGAGATCTCGTTGAAGACGGCGCCGATCCTGGCCGGTACGCCGTCACCGCCCACCATCAACCGGCGGCGGAAGTTGCCGTCCCGCAGGTCCTCCATCGCGGCGAGCAGCCGGTCGAGCGTGCGTTCCTCTGCCGTCTGGTCGAACAGTTGTCGAGTCACTGCCTCCCCCAAGTCACTACCTCGCCAGGCCAAGCCGGTACGCAGGGGGCGTTCCGGTGGGCGAGGCGTGCGGAATCATCTGCCGTGCGGGTGGTCCACGTCCTGTCGCAGCCGGGTGGCGAACACGGCGGCCTGCGTCCGTCGCTGCATGTCGAGCTTTGCCAGCAGCTGGGAGACGCAGTTCTTCACGGTCTTCTCGGTCAGGTGGAGCCGTTCGGCGATCTGCCGGTTGGTGAACCCCTCACTGATCAGGTCCAGCACCACCCGCTCCCGTTCGGTGAGCCGACGCAACGGGTCCTTCTCGTCCTGCTGGTGGCGCAGCCTGTTCAGCAGCGTCGTCGTGGTCTGCGGATCCAACAGGGACCCGCCCGACCCGATCGTGCGGATCGAGTCCACCACCTCCGACCCGAGAGCCTCCTTGAGCGTGAATCCGTTCGCCCCGGCCATGATGGCGTCGAACATGGCCTCGTGATCGGCGAAGGAGGTCAGGATCAGGCAACGCAGCTCCGGAAGCTGGGAGCGCAGCTCGCGGCACAGTTCGATGCCGCTGCCGTCGGGCAGCCGTACGTCGAGCACCGCGACATCCGGACGCGTGGCGGGAACCCGGACCAGCGCCTCCCGTACCGACGACGCCTCGCCGACCAGCTCCAGCTGGGGCTCGACCCTCAACAGGGCGCCAACGCCGTACCTGGTGACCTCATGGTCGTCCACCAGGAATACACGGATGTGGCGGTCCCCCGTCCGGTCCACCTCCCCAACACTAATCCTCGGCTGTCGCAACGAAACCCGCGTCGGTCCCGGCCGGCCCGCTCTGCGGTCACCTGTCCGGCGGTGACCGTCGTGGTGGCGATCGGGCCTACGCCCGGACATCGGCGTCGACGGCGGGATTACCACCGCCATGGCGGGAACCGGGGACATGCCAACGCATCTGACCCGCCCTCGGCGGTCCCGGAGCCACGCCCGGGCGGCTGTCACACCGCCAGGCACCCGGACCGGCCCTCGCCGCTCCGCACGCTGTCCGTACGGTCCTCGCCGTCGAGCAGACGGCGGATGGCCGCGATCGACAGGGTGGACTTCGGCAGAAACCCCGACACCGGGCTGGCCGCGATCAACTCCTGGAAATCCTCCGGGGCGTGGCTGGAGATGAGGATCACGGCGGGGCGACGACCGCCGCGATCCTCACGTGCCGACCCGTGTACCTGCCGGGCGATCTCGAAGCCGCTCTCGTTGCCCAGGAAGACATCCAGCAGCATCACATCGGGTTTCACCTGCGCCATCTGTTCCAGCGCGGCGGTCGAGTTCGAGGCGACGCCGACGACGGCGACTCCCTGCTGCTCCAGCAGACTGCGAGCGGACTGGAGGAACCGGTCACTGTCATCGACGATCAAGCAGCGGATAGGCATGTCTTCATGCTCGCTGCCGGGCGGTGCCCGGCGCATTGCCGCTGCCCGTAGTCCGTGGGTGGGTCGGTGGGTACGGCGGAGCAGCCCAACGGCCCCCGGCGTCGGGGCCGAACGGTCCGACCGGAGTCCGGTTTCGGCCCTCGACCGCCCCCGCGGGTTGCGATATGGACCGTTCGTGGGAGCCGACGGGCCGCTCACCCCAACGGGGCGGTGGACCGTCGTCGACCGGAACTGTTGACAGCACAAGTAACGGCGTGCCGCCCCAGCCCGGTACGACGGCGCATCCCGCCATCAACCGGCCGGTCCGTACGAAGAGGCTGTCCGGTCGGTCGGCCGTTCGAGGGAACCGTCCGTCAATACCGTCATTCCTCTTATGCCGTGCATGTGATTCTGGCGGGTAGCGAGGAGCGTTGGGGGACGCAAGTCCGGGCAGCACACCTTGCGGTCGATGGGGCGGGCGCCCGGCCATGTATGACGCGATGGGTTCCACGTGAGGACCCGGTCGTCGTCATGGGGAGGTCGGCCATGGTTGGCACTGTCGTCGTCATCCGGGAACACAGCACCGAATCCGCCGATCCGATGCGATCGGGACGGCTGCCCGGGTTGGACGGTATCCGCGCACTGGCGATCATCGCGGTGTTCGTCTACCACCTGTACCCGGGGGCACTGCCCGGTGGGTACCTCGGGGTCGACCTGTTCTTCGTACTCAGCGGCTACCTGATCACCCGCCAGCTGGTCACCGAGCGGGACCGTACCGGCCGGATCGGGCTCGGCCACTTCTGGTCGCGCCGGGCGTACCGCATCCTGCCGGCGCTGCTGCCGGTCCTGATCGCCGCCACGCTCGGCCTGGCGGCGACCGACCCGTCCCGGCTGCGCGCACTGCGTACCGACCTGCTCGGCGCGGTCTCCTTCGGCAGCAACTGGTTCCAGATCGCGCTGCACCACTCGTACTTCACCCGGTTCAGTCCACCGTCGGTCCTGCAACACCTGTGGTCGCTCGCCGTGGAGGAGCAGTTCTACCTGCTCTGGCCGCTGCTGGTGGTACTGATCCTGCGGCGCGGACGGCGCACCCTGGCGGTCGCCGCCGCGATCGCCGGCCTGGCCTCCGCGGTGCTGATGGCCACGGTGTTCCATCCGGGCGCCGACCCGTCCCGGGTCTACTTCGGTACCGACACGCACTGCTTCGGTCTGCTGCTCGGTGCGGTCCTCGCCGTTGCCTGGCCCGGCGTCGCGCCGCCCGATCGCGCCACGGGGCGTTCGCTGAGCATGCTCGGCATCGGCGTCGTCGCCGCCGGACTGTGGTGGCTCGACGAGTACCGGTCGCTGACGTACCGCGGCGGCATCCTCGTCGTCTGCGCGGCCACCGCGCTGCTGATCGTCGGCGCCGGGCACGCCCACGGGCCGATCGGCCGGGTACTGGGCAGCCGGCCGGCACGCTGGGTCGGCGCCCGGTCCTACGGGCTGTACCTGTGGCACTGGCCGGTACTGCTGATCGGGGACCGGATCGCCGGGCACCGGACACCGCTGGTCGCGGCCGCGGAGGTGTTCGTCGCCGTGTCGCTCGCCGCACTGTCCTACCGGTACCTGGAACAACCGGTACTGCGGCACGGCGTACGCCAGGTCCTCGCCGGTCTCGGCCGGACGGTCGTCCGCGGGTACGGCACGGAACTCACGATCGCCGGGGTGACCGTCCTGGGCCTGCTGAGTCTCGCCGTGGCGAGCCTGTTCCGGGTTCCGCCGCCGCCGGACGCCGGGTTGCAGGCGCAGTTGGCCAACGGGCGCACCGCGGCGCATTCGCCGGTTTCCCAGCGGCCGCCGGTGGCGGAGCCGAACCCGCGGTCGCCGGTGTTGCCGAATCCGTCGCCGCTGACGCCGAGCCCGTCACCGTCGCACACCCAGGCGGTGACACCGTCCCTCGGCAGACAGGTCACCGCGGTCGGCGACTCGGTGATGCTCGCCTCGGCCCAGTCGGTGACCAGGGTGTTGCCGGGCATCAGCATCGACGCCGTGGTGAGCCGGTACATGCTGGCGGCACCGCAACTGTTGGCGGACAAGGCGAGCAGCGGTGAGCTGCGCCGCATCGTGGTACTCGGCCTGGGTACGAACGGCCCGTTCCCGCGCAGTCTGCTGGAGCGGATCGTGCGTACGCTCGGTTCGCAGCGCGAGCTCTACCTGGTGAACGTCTGGGTGCCGACGCAGCCGTGGGGGCCGTCGGTCAACCGGACGCTGGCCGCGGTGGCCGCTGCCCACGCCAGCGTCCACCTGGTCGACTGGTATTCGGCGATCGCGCACCGGCAGAGTCTGCTGTGGACAGACCACGTCCATCCCCGACCGGGGGCCGGCACCCGCATCTACGCCACCACGCTCACGCAGGCGCTGACCGCGTCCCACCAGGACGAGTGAGGGCCGCCGTACGGACCGGTGCCCGGTGGTCAGCTCCCGTCGGCCCTGTTCACCGCGTCGACGACGGTGTGCGCGAACAGCCCGGATCCTTCGGGGTTCGGGTGTACTCCGTCCACCAGCAGGTACTCCTTGCCGGAGATGGTGTGGTGCCAGTCGGCGAGGGTGACGTTCGACCGGGATGCCGCGACGTGCTGGATGTCGGCGTTCACGGTGCTCTCCCACGGCCGGTCGGCGTCGATGTTGACCAGCACGACCTTGTGGTGGGGCCCGGCCGCGTCGATGGCGCGGTTCAGGTCCGGGGTACCGCCGTTGCCGTTGGTGCCGAGCGCGATGACGAGTACCTGGCCGAGGTCACCCGACCGGCGGGCCTCCGCCACCAGGCCGGGCGCGGTGTTCAGCTGTCGACCGACCTCTCCGTTGATCTTCGCGTTCGGCATGAGGTTCCACAGCGCGTCCTCGGAGCGGACGGTGATCGAGTCGCCGATCATGGTCACGCTCCGGGCACCGGCCGGCTTGTCGGCCGCCACCGCGGACTTGCGCTTCGGACCCGGTCGGGAGGTCGAGGACCTGGGGCTCGGCGAGGCCGACGCGGTGTGTCTGCCGGCGGATCCGTGGTCGGCGTCGGGCGTCTTCGCCGGGGTGGGTGACCCGCAACCGGCGGCGAGTGCGGCCGCTCCCAGTGCGGCCACGCCGGCGCCCAGCAGGCCGATCCGGCGCCGTCGGCGGGTCCGTGGAGTGCGGGGGCTTCGGGGTGGCTGGGGGGTGTGCATGGGCGCCGAGCCTAGCTGTCCTCACTCACGGTGGCGATGGATCTCTTCTGTGCGAAGACTCACTGATAGTAAGTATTGCTTCACTCATTCGTGCCTTCTCCGGGCGGACCGTCACGGGTCCGCGAATGCCCGCCATGCCGGGCGAGTGACCCCATCACGACCACGCCAACCGGGCGACCCACGGGCCGGCCGACGAGTCACGGGGCTCCCGTCGCGACCCCCGTTCACCGGACCACCCGCCGTCGGTCGTCCGGTGTCGTTGCCCGGACGCGTGCGACCGGTGGGGTGTGGGCCTGGCCGTACGACGGGGTGGGTCCAGGCCCACTTCGGTGCCGATCCGCTGGGGTGTCACAGCCCGTGTGGTGCAGAGTGGACACGCCATGCCCGGCGGGCGAACCGATGCGGCGGCCGCGAGTACTGAGGGAAGAACCATGCGAGTACTGGTGTCGTGGGTGCGCAGCGCCTGCGTGGGGTTCGTACGGGCGTGCGCCGTGCTCGCCGTCGGCGCGCTGGTTCCCGCGGTCTGGGCCGCCGCCGTGGCCCTCGGGGTGTGGTGGGTGGACGGCCCGTGGACGCTGCTCCCGGTGGTCCTCTGGGGCTGCGTCGGCACCTTCCTGTTGTCCCGCCCGGTCTGCCGGATGTTCCGGCACCTCGTCGGCAGGTGGACGGGCGCCGACCTGCCCGGCGGGTACCGGCGGCCGGGGACGATGGTCCAGATGTCCACCGGGTACTGGTGGAACGGGCACTCGTACGAGCGTTCCCGCAGGCGGGCCCGGGAGGACCTGGAGTTGCGGCTGCGGTTCACCGATCCGGCGACCTGGCGCGACCTGCGGTTCATGGCGGTCGCCCCGTTCGCGGCGCTGGTCGCGGCGGTACCGTCGGCGGGCGTCGCGGCGGCCGTCGTCGGCGTCCTGCAGCCGGCGCCCGTCTGGCGGCTCGTCGGTGTCCTGGGTGTCGTCGTCGCCGTCGCCGCGGCCGCGTACGCCTGGCGACCGACGGTTCCGCTCACCGTGAGGTTCCTGAGCGCGACACCGGCGATGCTGCTGGCCGACCGCGTCGACGAGCTGATGACCCAGCGCGCGGACACGACGGTCGCCCAGGCCGCCGAGATCCGCCGCATCGGTCGGGACCTGCACGACGGGGCGCAGGCGCGCCTGGTCTCGCTGGGACTGTCGCTGGTCACCGCGGAGAAGCTGATGGAGACCGACCCGGACCAGGCCAGGGCGCTGATGCGGGAGGCCCGGGTCGGCGCGTCCGCTTCCCTGAAGGAGCTGCGGGACCTGGTCCGCGGGATCAGCCCGCCGGTGCTCAACGAGCGCGGGCTGGTCGACGCGGTACGCGCGCTCGCCCTGAACTGCCCGCTGCCGGCCACCGTCACCGCCGAGGGCCGGTTCGACCTGGACCCGCCGATCGAGGCGGCCGTGTACTTCGGCATCGCCGAACTGCTGACCAACGCCGTCAAGCACGCCCACGCGGACACCGCACGGATCTCCCTCACCCACGACGACACCGCCCTGGTCGCCGAGGTCGACGACGACGGCGAGGGCGGCGCCGACGTCCGCACCGGGGGCGGCCTGGCGGGGCTCCGTCGACGCCTCGCCGCGTTCGACGGCACCCTGGACATCAGCAGCCCGACCGGTGGGCCGACCCGCACGAGAATGGTGGTGCCATGCGCATCGTCGTAGCCGAAGACCTGTACCTGCTGCGTGACGGGCTGGTACGCCTCCTCGACGCGTACGGGCACGAGGTGGTGGCGACGGCGTCGACCGGGCCGGAGACGCTCGACGCGCTGCTGACGTGGCGGCCGGACGTGTCCATCGTGGACGTCCGCATGCCGCCGGCACAGTCCGACGAGGGCCTCCGCGCCGCGCTCGCCGCCCGTCGCGAGGTGCCGGGACTGCCGGTACTGATCCTGTCCCAGCACGTCGAGCAGTTGTACGCCCGTGAACTGCTGACCGACGGCGCCGGCGGTGTCGGCTACTTCCTCAAGGACAGCGTGTTCGACGCGGACCAGTTCATGGACGCGCTGGAACGGGTCGCCGGCGGCGGTACCGCCATGGACCCGGCCGTCATCGGCCAGCTGCTGTCCGGTGGCACCGCCAACCGGCACCTCGCGCAGCTCACCGCACGCGAACACGAGGTGCTCGCGCTGATGGCCGAGGGGCTGTCCAATCACGCGATCGGTACGCGGCTTTTCCTCAGTGACAGCGCGGTCAGCAAGTACACCACCTCCATGTTCGGCAAGCTCGGCATCACCGACGACGACAGCAGCAACCGTCGCGTGCTCGCCGTACTCACCTATCTGAACAAGCCCTGAACCGCGCGCTGACGGGAGTGGGTCCAGGCCCACCGACCCGTGTGTCTGAGCCTGTAGTACGAGGTCGCTGGCCTGCGTAGCGTCATTTTCATGACGACTTCGAAGAACCGGACAGCGGGGACCCCCGGCGGCGCCCTGCCTGAGGCGGGTCAGCCGGACGGCACCCAGCGGGCGTTCGACACGGCGAGGAAGTGCATCGTGATCTTCGGGGTCATGAGCGCGATCGTCGTGGCGACGGTGGCCACGACGATGCTGGCGCACGGCTCGGTGAACACGTTCATGTGGGTACGGGCGGGGATCCTGCTCGCCGTCACGCCCTTCCTCCACCGGCTGGCCGTCCGCGCGTCGCGAGGAATGCGGAAGCACCTCGACCGTCTCCGTACCATCAGCACGGTGCTGCCGATCGCCATCGTCGCGGTGGACCTGATTCCCGGTGTCTGCCCGGTCTGGTACGCGGCGATGCAGGGCGCGTCCGCGGTGCCGCTGGTCGCGATCGCCGTCATCACCCGCCGGCGCGTTCTCGACGCGGCCTCCACCACGAGTGTGTGAGCCGTATACCGGGACGGGCGCGCCGACGCCGGCGGTCCCCGGGCGGTGCACACCGTACGGCGGCCGGCACGCCCGACGGCCCGGGACGCGACGAAGGCCCCTCGGCGAGGTCGTGATGATCTCGCCGAGGGGCCTTCCGCGGTCAGCCCTGGACGATCGTCCAGGGGCGCATGAGGTCGTCGTCCTCGTGTTCGAGAATGTGGCAGTGGTGGACGTACGTCGCCGGGAGCGTGGCGCCGCTTTCGGGGATCGACGCGATCTCCTTCGTCGGCGGGTTGAAGTCCCTGATGATTATTCGGGTCACCATGTCCGAATAGGCCTTGACCGTGTCCTTGCTGGACAGTTTCTCGTCCGGCTCGGGCGGTACCGGCGGGCCGGTGAGGTAGTGGGCCAGCACCGGTTTGTCCGCCGGTTTGCGGCCACCCGTGAGCCACTTCTGGTAGTCCGCCCGGAAGGCTGCGCTGTCGAGCGGCTGCCTGTCCAGTACCTGGAAGTTGACGAGGTGGACATGCATCGGATGGGCGTCGGGGTTGGGATTGACGTACTCCCAGATCTCCGTCGAGTCCGTCTTGACGAAGTCCTCACTCGGCGCCATGAACGGCAGAGCGTTGAACTGGAAGGACACCCCCTCGTACACGACCAGCTGCCGCCGTCGGGTGTCGGGCTCCGGCTGGATCGGTACGACCGCCGGCAGGTCGAGTTTCCAGGGCGGCGTGGTCCGGTCCGGGTGGCTCAGTCGCTCGGTCACCTGGAACTGCATGACTTCCGGGATCACCGGTCCGCTGCCGGACGGGTAGTGGACGGGCGCGTCGTAGTTCACCAGGGTGACCTTCGTACCCGGGGGCAGGTCACCGAAGTCGACGATCAGGTCGTACCGTTCGGCCGGCGCGATGAGGAAGTCCCGCATCCGCAACGGCGGCCGGAAACCGCTGTCGGTGCCGATCAGCCAGAACGGCAGTGTGGTCTCCGGCAGTACGTCCTCGGGGACCTCGAAGCGCAGCCGCCAGAACCGTTCGTTCGAGGCATTGAGGAACCGCAGCCGGTAGCGGCGCGGCTCGACGGCCAGGAAGGGGTACGCCTTCCCGTTCACGACGGCCGTGTCCGCTCCTGCCACCTGGTTCATGGTGTACGCGAGCGAACCGTCCGGATAGAAGGTCCGGTCCTGCAGGATGAGGGGAACCTCGAATTCGCCTCGCGGCAGCTTGTACCGCTCGTCGGCGGGGTCACGGACGAGGTAGAGCCCGGCGAGCCCCGCGTAGACGTTGAGGCTGGTCAGTCCCATGCCGTGATCGTGGTACCAGAGCATGGCCGCACGCTCGTGGTTGGTGTACGCGCAGATCGCCTCGTTGGGCTCGACCTTGTCCGGCTCGAGAGTGGTGTAGAACGAGGCGTGCACGCCGTTCGGGCTGTACGACTGCAGCGGCAGGCCGTCGGACTGCGGCGGGGTGAATCCGCCGTGCTGGTGCACCACGTTCCACACGTTGACGTCCGCGGGAAGGGACGGTTCACCGTGGTAGGGCGGCGGCGCACCCTTCCCCTGGTGGAGGAGGTCGACCGCGGACTGGAACAGATGGGTGGTCGGCAGGTCGTTGCGATACTTGACAACCGTCGGACGGTCGCTGAGCACGCTGATGGTCGGACCGAGATAGCCCATGCCGATCGGCTCGTCATAGCCGTGTGGATTCGCCGCCCAGTATCCCCACGTCGTGGCCGTACCGAGGTCCCGGTGAAACTGCCACGAGCGCTGCAACATGGTGATCTCGTAGTAGTCGGCACCCGGATAGGCGGACGGATCCGGGACGGCCGTCAGCGGTATGGGCAGCGGGTCGACGAACTTCGTCAGGTGTGGCGTGTGCGGCACCGCGGTGACCGCGGGCCGCGCCTTCGTGGCCGCCGACCCGTGGGCCTCGGCGCGCTCGACACCGCCTGGCAGCAGCAATCCCGCACCTCCGGCCGCACCGGCCAGGAGGACTTTCCTTCGCCCAACCATCCGTCTCCATCCCTCTGTCATCGCAGGTGTGACGTACAACGAGGGAGCCGGAGCATCGAGGTTCGCAGGCCCGAAAGATCCTACGATGAGGTGGCGGCGATGGGGATTCCGCGGTAATGCCGCCGTAACTGGGTAGGGTGTCCGCCGCCGCGAGATTCCGTTCTCCGGCCGCTCCGGTCCGCCCGTCTGTGGGATTCACCAGACTGCTGTCGGCCGCGAGGTGATTGCTCGTCATTCCAATGGACAATGCGTATGATGCACCGTGGATCACGACAATTGCCACCAAAAGGAGCCCCCGTTCAATGGACAACAGCAGGCTGACCTGGGCGGGATTCGTCTTTTCCACAGCTTCCCTGGCCGCCGTTTCCCTTGCCGTCACCATGGCCGGCGCGCCGGCACACGCGCAGGAGACCGCCGCTCGACAGGACCAGGCCGTCGACAGGTCTGCCGACGCCGCCTGGCCGGGCGGGGCCGACGTCGGGACGGTCGACGACGAGAACGTGTTCGGCAAGAACCTGAGCGGGCTGTCGTTCGGGGGCGCCGGCGTGCTCTGGGCCATCGACAACGGCCCCGGCACGCTCTACCGGCTCGTACCGTCGGGCACGAAGTGGACCCCCGCGGAGGGCTGGGAATCCGGCAGGTCCCTGCACTACGGCGACGGTGACGGCGACCCCGACACCGAAGGTGTCGTCGCCACCCAGGACGGCCTGTTCGCCTCCGTCGAACGGGACAACGACAACGACGACACCAGTAAGCAGGAGATCCTCCGCTTCGACGGCTCGTCCTCGGCCGACGAACTCGACGCGACCGGCGAATGGGACCTCACCGCGGACCTGCCCTCCTCGGATCCCAACAGCGGCATCGAGGGAATCTCGTGGCTCCCGGACAGTTACCTGACCGCGCACGGCTTCCGTGACGAACACACCGGCGCGGCCTACGATCCGGCCGCGTACCCCGACCACGGCACCGGCCTGTACGTGGTCGGCCTCGAATCCACCGGCGACGTGTACGCGTACGCGCTGGACCAGAACGGCGGCGGCGTCACCCGCGTCGCCACCATGTCCACCGGATTCCCCGCGGTCATGGACCTCGAATTCGAGGCCGGTACCGGCCGCCTGTGGGCGGTGTGCGACGACACCTGCGATGGTCGCGCCGCGACGCTGGAGGTGGACGGGCAGGGAAAGCTGGCGGTCACGGGCGTGTACGAGCGGCCGTCCGGGATGTCCAACCTGAACAACGAGGGATTCGCCATCGCACCCGACTGCACGTCGGGAAGCCGGAACGTCGTGTGGTCCGACGACGACAACGACGACGACCACGCGCTGCGTGGCGGCACGTTGTCGTGTTCGTGAGGCCGCCGCCGACCGGTTGACCAACGGACCATTCAGCTTCGACACAGTGCTCGCACTGTCGCGGTGACGCGGTGGGCGGACCCCGCCGCGGACGACCTGGTGATCGACGGAACAGGAGATTCGATGAGGCGCGTACTGACGGCCGCCGTGTGTGTTCTCGCCATGGGCGGCGCCGCCGTCCCCGCGACCGCGGCGACCGCGACGGCGGGTTCGCCGCAATCGGCACCGTCGGCGGCGGACTGCGACTACCCGGCCGACGTCCTCGACCTCACAAACTGGTACGAGGGTCTGCCGATCGGCGAGTCCGAGCATCCCAGGAACGTCGAGCAGCCCGAACTGGCGACGTACTCGGTCGATCCCTGGTTCAGGGCCACCGACGCCTGTGACGGGGTCCAGTTCCGCGCACCGGTCAACGGCGTCACCACCGGCGGGTCGAGCTACCCGCGCTCGGAGCTGCGGGAGATGACCGACTCGGGCGAGTCCGAGGCGAGCTGGTCCTCCACGTCGGGCACGCACACGATGGTCATCGACGAGGCGATCACCGCGTTGCCCGAGGAGAAGCCACAGGTCGTCGCCGGTCAGATCCACGGCTCCGACGACGACATCTCGGTGTTCCGGCTCGAGGGCGAGAAGCTCTACGTGACGAAGGACGACGACGCCCACTACAAGCTCATCACCAGCGACTACCAGCTGGGCACGGAGTTCGAGGCGAAGTTCGTCGTCAAGGACGGGAAGGTCGAGGCGTACTACAACGGCGACCTGCAGACCACGATCTCCTGGGACTTCGACGGCGCGTACTTCAAGGCGGGCGCGTACACGCAGGCGAACTGCGACAACTCCTCGCCCTGCAGCGACGACAACTACGGCGAGGTCGTCGTCCACAAGGTCACCGTGACCCACTCCTGATCCGCCGGCCGGGCCTGCCCGCTCCGTCGCTCCGGACATCGGTGGGCGCGACCATGTCGAGT
This sequence comes from Actinocatenispora sp., assembly GCA_049582705.1. GTDB lineage: Bacteria > Actinomycetota > Actinomycetes > Mycobacteriales > Micromonosporaceae > Actinocatenispora. Next base: position 20,211 of record JBAUUM010000988.1, on the reverse strand, counting down.
CCGGGCGTCGCCGGTCGTCCTTGGCGTGCAGGCATGTCGACGAGAAGGGATCAGCGATGGACACGATGGAGTCGTACCGGCTCGCGCAGGACGGGCTCGACGCCGTACTGGCCGCGGTCCGGCCGGACCAGTGGGACACCCGGTCGGCGTGTGCCGAGTGGACGGTGCGCGACGTTGCCGGGCACGTGATCTGGGGGCAGTACCAGATGCGGGCCTGGGCGACCGGCGAGGACTACGCCGAGGCGGGCGGCGCGCCGGGCTCGCCGCAGCCCGGACGGTTGGCCGACGGCGATCCGCTGACGACCTGGCGGGAGGCACGGTCGGCGTCGGTGGCCGCGTTGACCGACGAGGCGCTCGCGAGGCCGACTGCGGTCCCCGGGTTCGGCGAGGTGCCGTTGGCGGCCATGGTCACCGTGCTGACCATGGACCAGCTGACGCACACCTGGGACGTCGGGCACGCGCTCGGGCTGGACGTCCGGCTGGAGCCGTCGCTCGTGCCGGTGGTGTTCGACTGGGCGCGGGCGAACGTGGTGCGGCGGCCGGGGTTCTTCGGGCCGGAGGTCACGCCGCCGGCCGACGCCGACGAGCAGACCAGGATGCTGGCCTATCTCGGACGGGCGGCCTGGCTGCCGGTGCCGGTCTGACCGGAGGACGCGATGAGCCGCCGGGGCGTGCGACGCACCGGCGGCTCACCACCGCGGGATTCCCGCGACATCCGCTCTCTCGACCGTCCGCTACGCCGGGTTCGCCTGGCGGACGGCGGTCCGGCCGGCCTCGAAGGTACGCAGCGCGGCGCCGAGCGCGGCCGCGACGGTGACCTCGAAGATCTCGTCCTCGGTGTGGCCGGCGGCGGTGAGCCGGTCGATGTCCGCGTCGGTCACCCGGTACGACCGGTCGCGGACGGTCGCGGCGTAGGACTGCCAGGGCTCGGCGAGCGGGTCGCCGGCGAGGGCAGCGGCGCGCAGTGCCGGTTCGGTGGTGGCGGGGGCGTGCAGTACCGCGTGCCGGAGGTTCTCGACGACATCGCCCCGGTCGGTCCGGTCGCCGCCGGCGAGCAGGAAGCCGGGGAAGCGGTAGCCGAACCGGTGCAGCGCGCGGGTCCCGCTGTACAGCTGGCCGTCGCGGAGTGCGAAGCCGAACGCGTTGGCCAGCCGGTTGACCACGTTCCACACGAGGTTGACGTGCAGGGCGTCCAGGGCGGCCCGCTCGGGCAGGCCGGCGAGCCCGGCCACGTCGGCCTCGTCCGGGGCGCGGGACACGGTGTCCAGGAACTCGCGGACCTGACGCAGCTCGGGGCGGGCCGAGTCCGGGTCGTCCTTGTCGATCTCGCCGTGGCCGGCGATGCCGACGAGTTCCGCGTGGGTGTCGATGCAGAACGGGCACTGGTGCAGCTGCGCGGTGCACATCGCCAGGTACTCGCGTTCACCGGCGGTCCAGTACGACGGTCCGCGCATCGCGTCGGCGGTGAGGTCCAGCAGCGGGCGGGTGAGGAAGTCCGGCCGGTACAGCAGCATCTTCACGATGTCCGGGCTGTCCACCCGGGACTTCATCGCCGTGGCTGACAGGAACAGCCTGGCGCGCAGGCGATGTCCGTGATCGAGGATGGTCAGTCGCATGAGGGCTCCGTGCTGTCGAGTGCGAGTAGTCGGCCCGCGAGGAATCGGCGGTCAGCGGAACTGGTGGCGCATTCGTGTGCCCGCCGGTACGCGGCGGCGGCCTCGGTGGTCCGGCCGAGCCGGCGCAGGAGGTCCGCACGGGCCGCGTGCCACAGGTGGTAACGGTCGAGGCCGTCGATGCGGTCCATCAGCGTGAGGCCGGTGGCCGGATCGGTGGCCATGGCCACGGCGACCGCGTGGTTCAGCGCCACGACCGGGGTCGGCGCCACCGCGAGCAGCCGGGAGTACAGCGCCGCGATGCGTGGCCAGTCCGTCCGGTCCGCCGACGGGGCCCGCGCGTGCAGTGCGGCGATGGCCGCCTGGATCTGGTACGGGCCGGTCACCTCGTGCCGCAACGCCCGGTCCAGCAACCCGACGGCCTCCGCGATCGCGGCTCGGTCCCACCGGGAACGGTCCTGGTCCTCCAGCAGTACGGCGTCCCCGGCGTCGGTGTAGCGGGCGGTGGCGCGCGAGTCGTGCAGCAGCAGCAACGCGACGAGGGCGAGCGCCTCCGGCTCGTCGGGCATCAGGCTGGCGACCAGCTTGGCCAGCCGGATCGCCTCCCGGCAGAGTTCGCGACGCTCCGGCGCGCCGGGTGCGGCGGTGTAGCCCTGGGTGAAGATCAGGTACACCACGGCCAGCACCCCGGCCAGCCGCTCGGGCAGCAGGTGGTCGGCGGGGACCTCCAGGCTGATCCCGGCGTCGCGGATCTTCCGCTTCGCGCGGACCAGCCGCTGTGCCAGCGCCGGCTCGCCGACCAGGAACATCCGGGCGATCTGCCCCGCGGTCAGCCCGACCACGGCCTGCAGCGTCAACGCGACCCGCGCCTCCTCCGCCAACGCGGGATGGCAGCAGGTGAAGATCAGACTCAACCGCTCGTCACCGACGTCGATCAGGAGTTTCTCGCCGCCATCGGCCATCGTCGTCACCGCGTCCGGTCCCGGCCGACCAGCAGCCTGTGCCTGCTTCTCCCGCCCCCGCTGGGCGCGGCGTACCCCGTCGAGGGCCCGGTTGCGGGCCACGGTGAGCAGCCAGGCGACCGGGTCGTCCGGCACCGTGTCGGTCCATCGGGTCAGGGCCAGGGCGCACGCTTCCTGCAGCGCGTCCTCGGCCAGCTCGAAGTCACCGAGCACGCGGACGAGCGCGGCGAGCATGCGGGCCCGGTGCTCCCGGTAGGCCCGCTCCACGACGGGAGCATGGAGGCTGCTCATGCCCCGCTCATTCGGCGGCGGCCCGCAGAGCCGCCGCCGTATGGTCGAGGCCCGGCAGATCGGCGATCGGGCGCACCTCGATCGAGCCGTCCGCGGACAGCGGGCACAGCGCGGCGAGCTCCAGCGCCTCGTCCAGGTTGCGGCAGTCGAGGACGTAGTAGCCGCCCAGGTGTTCGTGGGTCTCCAGGAACGGACCGTCGGAGATCAGGGTCCGGCCCTCCCGGACCCGGACGGTCGTCGCGGTGCTCTCCGGCATCAACGGATCCCCCGCCACGAACGCGCCCCGGCGGCGGCACTCGTCGGCGAAGGCGTTGACCCGCGCCAATGTCGCGGCGAAGCCGGGATCGTCGGGCTCCGGCCGTTCACAGTTGTAGATCAACAACATGTACTTCACGTGTCCTCCTGACACCCGTGTCGACGCGGCGGTCAAGAGAATGACGAACAGGCAGCTCTGATCTCGACACCCCGCCGGTACCCAGTCTCCTCCCGGACGGACCGGGCGCGCGGGAGGAGCTAGGGGGTCGGGAACGCGTGCCGTGGGTCGAGCCGGGGCGGCATGCACCAGTGACGGCCGACGGTCCAGCCGAGAAAACGGCGGGCGTCCGTACCGTCGACCGTGCCCGCGCGGGTGAACCGGCCACCGGCGAGCACGTGCGCCAGCCCGTCGACCGCCGGTGAGAAGCGGTCCTGGAGCTCCGCGTCGGCCACCTGTCGGCGCAGACGCTCCACGGCGGCGCGCTGCGTCCGGTCGTCGCACAGGCTCAGGAAGAACACCGCCTGCCGCCACGCGTACGCGGTGTTCTTGATCATCTGCAGGGCCGCGTACCGGTCGGGGCCGGGCTGGGTCTGCCGGCGGACCACCCAGTCGAGGATGCGCTCGGCGATGCCGGGAGCGAGCTGCCGGATCTCCTCGCCCAGGTCGAGAGCCTCGACGAGGGTCACCAGGTTGTGCGTGGTGAGGATCTGGCTCTGCTCCAGCACGGTGCCGTTTCCCGCCACCCAGCTTCCGCTCCCGGCGCCCTGCGCCTCCTTCGCGCGTTCCGCGCAGAGATCGGCGAAGTCCTGGGCGGTCTGCCGGCCCCGGCGCCGCTTCGGCGTGCCACGCGGACTGGATTCGGGCCAGTACGTGACGTCCGGCAGGTCGTAGTAGCGGGCGTACAGGGTGTCGGCGAGCGCGCGGCTCGCGACCTTCGCGGCGTCGCGCCACTTGGCGGTGAAGGTGCCCATGAAGATGTCGGCGGCGACCTCCTCGACGAGCGGGACGCGTACACCCGCCTCGGTGGCCAGTGCGCCGAGTTCCCGGACGAGCGGGTTCGGCAGGATCGCCTGGGGGAACCCGGTCAGGGTCACGAGGGCGACGTGCCGCATCGCCTGCCGGGAGGCGCGCGCCACCGTGTCGCGGTCGGTCCGGAACCGCCCGAGGACCGCCGCCCACGGCAGTTCCTCGAACCGGACCTGGTGCTCCAGGTTCAGCAGCAACAGGCTGCGACGGCGGCGGAAGGCCGCGTACGTGTGGGCGTAGACGCCGGCGATCCGGGCGTCGTCCAGGTTGGCGGCGAGCAGTTGCGACGTGACCTGCGGCAGGACCTTCGCGAGGGTCTCACCGGAGGTGATGACGCCACGGGTCACCAGCTCCGAGATCGGTGCTTCGAGGGCCCTGGTCGCCTTGGCGATCAGCTGTCGCGGAATAGGCGAACCGGCCGGTACGCCGGGCGCCTCACCGTCGGCGGTGTCCTCGGCGATCGGGTCGACCGACGGGAGTCCACCGTTGCCCGGGTAGCGGTCCAGACGCCCGGCCAGTACGTGGGCGAGGGCGGCGTTGGTCGGGCGCGCGACCTCGGCGGCCTGGGTCGAACGCAGCGCGGCGCGGGTCTCCGAACCCGGCGCCCCGTGCCTGGTGATCGTGTTGGCCAGGGCCCGGCGGACCCAGCCGACGTCCCGTGCGGACAGCGACCCGCTGTCCTCCGGACAGGACTCCAGGGCACGGTGCAGGCGGGCGAAGTTGCTCCTCGGGTGCCGGTGGGCCGTGGCGTGCCCGTCCTCGCGGACCGCCCCGACATCGGTCAGCCAGGCACGGCGACGCTCGGCCCAGTCGGCCGGCCACACCCGGCACGGCCAGCCACCCACCACCCGGCCGTCGGCCTCGTCCCCGGAGACGGCCAGCGAGGGCAGGTCCCCGTCCACGGTGTCGCACCACAGCGCGACGAGCCGGTCGTACAGCGGATGCCAGACCTGCAGCGTCTCCCGCATCCGGGCGATCTGTACCGGCGCCTGGATGCCGCGGATGGCAGTCCGGACGGCGCCCACGGACTCCAGCCGTACCACCGCGCCGGACGGGGTCGACCCCGCCTCCAGACGCGGCGTGAACCGTAGCCGGTGCATCAGCGGGCGCAGCTCGGCCACCAGGTCGAGGGCGTCCTCCACGTGGCCCTGGTCGAGCAGCCACGCGACGACCAGCAGCGCGGACTCCTCGGGCACGTCGACCCGGTACTGCTCGGTACGCAGCGCCCGCAGCAACGTGGCCTGGCCCTCGTCGCCGAGGTACCAGAGGTTCAGCCGCTCCCGGTCGGTGGTCCCCGGCGCGTCGGCGGACAGCGACCGCACCCGGTCCCGCTCGTCGTCGCGCAGCGGCCCCTCGGCCAGGTAGCGGCCGGTCGCGAAACCGCCGTGTGCCACCTCCAGCGTCACCCAGGCCGGGGTGTCCGCCACCGGGGTACGCGACCCGACCGTCAGGTGGCCGGACGCGACCCCCGCGATGACCGCCTCCCACCTGCTTGCCTTCTGCCGCGCCCGCGCCCGCACCTGCGGGTCCGCGGAGTTGGCGGCGGTGTCGAGGGCGCGCTGCAGCCGCCCGAAGGCATACGACACACGACCTCCTCCGACCAGACGGACCTGGAGGCGGGATTCGAACCCGCGCCCTCCCGGTAAAGAGCCGGGTGATCTACCGCTGATCTACTCCAGGCTGACTTCCCCATCGACATGGAGACGGGACTCGAACCCGCGCCCTCCCGGTCCCGAGCCGGGCGCTCTGCCGCTGAGCCACTCCATGAGACGCCGACAGAGTAGCCGCAGAGATCAAGAGCCTCGACGCATCAACCGGGTGGGTGCGTCGTGCGGGAATCCTGCGCCAGGCGGGCCCGGCCGCCTCGGCGCCGGGCGACTGCCCGCCGCGGACACGGCCGGCAGTCGCCCCCGGGTGTCACATCGTCGACACGAGCCCCGGTACGACGGAGGGCGCGACGAGGATCAGGACGCCGAGCCCGACGATCGCGAGTGCGACCGGCACGTCGACGGCGGCCTTCGCGGGCAGCAGCTTCTGGGCGAGCCCGAGGACGGCGACCACGGCCATCCACGGGACGCTCATGACGCCCAGCGCCACCAGGATCAGCATCAGGCCGACGCTCGAACCCAGGCAGTGCAGCCCGTACCCGAAGCCGGAGCGGGTCGTGCCCCGGCACCGGTCACGGCAGTGCCGTTTCAACGGCGTGAGCTCGTACAGGCCGGCCATGATCGTGACCGCTCCGGCGACGATGGTCCCGTGCGGCTGGTACACCTCGTACACGACGACTCCCACGGCCGCCCACACGGCCAGGTACGACCCGACGAACAGTGGCGCCGCGCCGATCCGGCCCTGCGACCGGGCGTACCGCGCCACCGCCGAAGCCGCGCCCGGCAGCATCATCACCGCCATCATCGAGACCCACATGGCGACGAACAACGGGAACGGGCCGAGACGGGTGGCGACACCCATGTCCATCCCGTCCATGCCGTCCATCTGCCGGACCGCGACCAGCCAGGCCACGGCCGCGAGCGCGACCGCCCCCACCACCGTGGCCGCGGTGACCACGGTGGTGGGTGCCGTACCCGTCCTGGCAGCCGTCCGGACGGTCGTCATGACGCGGAGCCGAGGTCGTCGACCCGCCCGGCGTTCAGGCGGGACCACTGGGCGGTCGGACGGCCGTCGACGCGGTGCAGGCTGTTGTCGACGGTGTTCGGCGTCGGCCAGCCGGCCGGCGAGTCCTCCCACTCCTCCTGCCGCCCGTACGCGGTCCGGTCCAGCAGGCCGTACGTCTGGTCCATCACCTCGACGCCACGGCCGGTGGTCCAGTACGTCTCGAACACCCGGTCGCCCCGGCGCAGGTAGCACGCCAGCATGAACGGGGCGCGGTCCCCCATCAGTACGTCGAGCGACCCGGCCGCCGAGTACCAGGGCACGTCCCAGCCCATGAAGTCGCGGTACCGGACACTCTCCTCGTACGGGCCCTGGCAGAGCGTCGCGTACGTGATGTCGCGCGCGTGCAGGTAGCCCAGTTCCCGGACCTGACTGTTGAAGTAGGTGCAGCCCTCGCACTGGGCCGCCGCCGGCTGCCCGGTCTGCCACATCTGGAAGTACGCGATGAGCTGTCCGCGGCCCTCGAAGGCGTCCAGCAGCGTGACCGGACCGTTCGGCCCGATCAGCGTGGCGCCGGCGTCGACCTCCACCATCGGCAGTCGCCTGCGGGCCGCGGCGATCGCGTCGCCCTCGTGCGTGTGCGCCTTCTCCCGGATCCGCAACATGTCCAGTTCCGCCTGGTAGGCGGCCCGATCGGCGATCTTCGGCGCCGGTGTGGTCGTGTCGGTGTCCATGGGATTCTCCTTCGTCTCGGATGGACCTTCACCCCACCGACGAAGACGGTCGACGCGGATCGACATCGGCCGCGGAAAATCTCAGATTTCTTCGAGACGGCTGGTCAGGTAGCGGTGTTCGGCCCCGGGCGGCGCCAGTTTCACCGCCTCCTCGTACGCGGCCCGGGCGTCGGCGAGCCGGCCGGCCCGGCGGAGCAGGTCGGCCCGGGTCGCGGGGAGCAGGTGGTACCCGTCGAGCCGGCCGGACGCGGTGATCTCGTCGACCAGGACCAGCCCGGCCGGGATCCCGTCGGCCATCGCGACCGCCACGGCACGGTTGAGGTCCACGACCGGGGACGGCGCCAGCCGGGCCAGCTGGGTGTACAGGGCGGCGATCTGCGGCCAGTCCGTCCGCGCCGCGTCGGGCGCGGTGGCGTGACAGGCGGCGATCGCGGCCTGCACCTGGTAGGGCCCGGTACGCCGCAGCGCCAGCGCCTGGTCCAGCACCGCCACACCCTCGGCGATCAGCGCCCGGTCCCACCGGGACCGGTCCTGGTGCTCCAGCGTGACCAGTACGCCGTCCTCGGTACGCGTCGCGCGGCGGGCCTCGTGCAGCAGCGTCAGCGCGAGCAGCCCCAGCGGCTCGGGTTCCTGGCCCATCAGCCGGACCAGGAGCCGGGCCAGGCGGATGGCCTCGTCGGTCAGCGCCCGGCGTGCGCCTCCCTCGCCGGCCTCCTCGTCGTAGCCCTCGTTGAAGATCAGGTACAGCACGGCGAGTACCGCGGCCAGCCGCCGCGGGAGAGCCTCGACGGGCGGCACCCGGTACGGGATGCCCGCCTCCTGGATCTTGCGCTTGGCGCGGACCAGGCGTTGCGCCATCGTGGTCTCGGTGGTGAGGAAGGCCGAGGCGATCTCGGCGGTGCTCAGTCCGGTCAGGGTGCGCAGGGTGAGCGCGACCCGGGCCGGGAACGGCAGCGCCGGATGGCAGCAGGTGAAGATCAACCGCAGTCGCTCGTCCCGGATCTCCTCCACCGGCGGCTCGTCCGGATCACGGGCCAGTACGGCGAGCTGACGCAGCTTGGCCGCGCCGGCGAGGTCACGGCGCAGCCGGTCGGTCGCGCGGTTACGGGCCGTCGTCGTGAGCCAGGCACCCGGGCGACGCGGAACCCCGTCGCGCTGCCAGGTCACCAGCGCGGCGGCGAACGCGTCCTGCGCGCACTCCTCGGCCAGGTCCCAGTCGCCGGTCGACCCGATCAGGGTGGCGACGATCTGGCCCCACTCGTCGTGGAACGCCGCGGTGACCGCGTCCCGTACCCGGCCGTCCGGTGCGGTCATTCCCAGACGGGGCGGATCTCGACCCCGCCCCAGTGCGCGTACGGATGACCGGACGCGATCTCGATCGCCTCGTCCAGGTCGGCGCACTCGACGATCACGAAGCCGCCCACGAAGTCCTTGGTCTCGGCGAACGGTCCGTCCGAGACCAGGGTCTCGCCGTCCCGGACCCGGACCGTGGTCGCGTCCACCACGGGACGCAGCCGGGCCCCCACGATCCGGGCGCCGCGCCGTTCCAGGTCCGCGATCCAGTCCTGGTGTATCGGATCCGCCTCGAGTTCCTCGTTGCTCGGGGACACGGTCTCGTCATCGCATATCAGCAGCACGTACTTCACCCGACCGATTCTGCCCCGCCGACACCCGCGCCACACCTGGTTGGCGCACCGCACAGACCCGGTGCGAGCCACGGCGACCGTTGCCAGTCTCGGGCCGGCAGGCGCTGCCGGCCTGACGGCCGCCGCTCATCGAGGGCGGTTCCGGGTGGTCCGAACCTTGTCGCGGCCCACCACCGCCTACCGGTAGGGCGGTGGGGGGAACGGTTCCTCGTCGGGTTGGCAGACGGTGCCGCGCGGCGGGGTGACGAGATGGATGAGGTACTGCCGTCGCGCCCTGTCGATGCACCTGCTGGGGACCTGGTAGCTCGGGTGGCCGTAACCGTTCAGCGTGAGCAGCACGGCGTTGCCGAGCCGCCGCTCGGCGACCTGGGCGTTGCGGTACGGCGTGCCGGGATCGTACCGGGCGCCGACCAGCAGGATCGTGGTCTTCGTCCGGGCGTTCCAGGGTCCGGTGTACCGGTCGGTGGCGTGCGCCGGCCAGTGCGAGGCGCACGGTGCCCACAGCCACCACCCGAGTACCCGGCCCCACAGCTTGCCCTGCTGGGTGAACCGGGCGACGGCCCGCGGCCACTCCGACACCGGCAGCCGGGCGGGCGCGTCTCCGCACGAGATCGCCGACGACGTGGTCGTGCGGGCCAGGCCCTCCGGGGACTGCATCTCCCGCGCCGTGGTCTCCAGGGCCGACGCGTCGCCCTGGGCCGCGGCGTTGAGATCGGCGGCGAAGAACGGCCAGGTGAGCGGCAACCGCAGCGGGTTGAACGTGGACACCTGCAGGTCGCCGTAGCTGAGTGCGCCGGGCGGGTTCGCGTGGGGTGCCGGGATCGGCGCCCGGCGGGCCGTGGCGAACAGTTCCGCCACCCGTCGCGCGACCGTCTCGCCATGACCGGCGAGCGCGCAGCGTGCCGGCCCAGCGTTCTGGCAGAGCTTGACGAACTGCCGGAAGACCTCGTCGGCGGAGGAGACCGCGTTGCCGACGTTCGTCTCCATGCTGGTGGTCGCGTCGACCGCGTCGACGATGCCGTCGAGCATCATGGCCCGTACCCGGCCCGGGAGCAGGTTCTCGTAGGTCTGGCCGATCAACGAGCCGTAGGACAGGCCGACGTAGGTGAGCTTGGGGTCCCCGACGAGCGTGCGCAGCGCCTCGAGGTCACGGGCGGTGTCCGCGGTGGTGATGTGCGACAGGAGATTCCCGCTCACCTTTCCGCACCGCGGCGCCAGCTCGACGGTCTTGCGCTCGTACGCCGTCGACTCGGCCGGTGTGGAGGGAATCGACACGCCCTGCCAGAACCGGGCCTCGGCCGCTCGGCTGGTGAAGCAGCGCACCGGTGCGCTCCCGTTGGTGCCCCGGGGATCCCAGCCCACCACGTCGAAGCGGCCACCGCCCCACGCGTCGAAATCGGCTGCGCCGTTGCGTACCAGGTCGACGCCGCTCTGGCCCGGCCCGCCGGGGTTGACGAACATCGACCCGATGCGCTGCTCGGGCCGGCTGGCGAGGTGCCGGATCACGGCCAGCTTGATGTGCTCGCCGCCGGGCCGGGCCCAGTCCAACGGCACCGGAACCCTCGCGCACTGGAACCGCGCGCCCAGGTCGTCGCACGACTTCCAGTCGATCGACCGGTGCTTCGGCAGGGCGGTCGACGCCGCCGCGAGCGGCCAGCTCACCACCCCGGCGACGAGACACACCACGGCGGCGATCCAGGCGGTGTGTGCCCGGCGCCGTCCCCGTGCGACACTCCTGGCCATCGCGACCCCCGTCTGCCGAAGATCACGCCAACATAGCCGGCCGGCGGACGCCTTATGGCCTTAATCGGGAATGCTCCCGGCCTGGCGGTTCGTGGCGCTTCCGCCCGCCCGCCCGGATCCGGACAGACCCGCCCGGGGTGTCAGCCCGCGCCGCGAAAGCGTCAGGCAGTTCGGTGTGACACCAACGGTTCCAGGGGCGTCGATGTGGTGGTTGCGTTCCCCCGAGGGCACACGCGACGCCGCCCACCGGACCTCTCGGTCGCGGTGGGCGGCGGGTCGGGTGACGATCGGCGCGCGGCTCAGCCGCCGCCGTAGCTGGCCTGCTTGACCATGAAGACGTTGCGGTGGCCCTTGCCCTCCTGCAAGGTCCAGAGCATGTCGGGGTCGGAGCCGGCGGCCTCCCAGTAGCTGATGCTCTCGCCGCTGCTGACCCAGCTGTACGTGCTCGCCCCGGTGGACGACGCCCAGTAGTAGAGCTTCTTGTATCCGGACGAGTTGAACCACCAGCGCCCGTTGTGCGAGGCGACGCCGTTCAGCTTGTACCACGGGAGCTTCAACGCCTGGGACGCCGTGGTGTGCGCCGCGAAGGTCGTCGCGCCGGACGCGAACGGGAACCGGACCGCGCGCGCGGCACGGTTCGGGTAGTCGGTGCAGCCGGACGAGCAGGTGTACTCGTTCATCACGAGCGACTTGCTGGCCCGGTCGAGCGAGACCGACGACCAGACCAGCGGGGTGCCCGAGGTGGTCGCCGAGCTGATCGTGCCGACCTGCGGCAGGACGTACGCGTAGTTGTGCGCGTAGTACGTCTTGCCGTCCGACTGCCGACCGATCTGGCTCGCGGAGCCGCCGGTGTTGGTCTTGAGGATGTCCTTCATGTTGAAGACGCGCATGCCGTGGCCGGTGTCGGCGACGTAGAGATAGTCGCCGTACCACGACACGCCACCGGCGTGGATCGTGATGTCCTTGAACGACGGTGCGGCCTTGGTGCCGGTCGGCTCCACGAGCAGGATCTTGCGGTACTTGTTGGGATGCTTCGAATCCCAGTCGGCGAGCGTGATCCGGCTGCGCGTCTGGGCACCGGTGCAGGAGGACCTGGTGTACCAGCTGGCCAGGACGACCTGTCGGCCGTCGTACCGGCCGTCGTCAGCGGTGCCGACGGCGTCGCGGCTGGTGGTGATGCCCTGCGGGACGTTGGTGCAGCTGTTGTTGTCGTCGGAGGTCCAGGTGAACCCGCCGGCGTAGCCCTTGACGCCGAGCGAGTCGGTGACCGACCTCCGGGACAGGTTGGCGTTGTCCATCACCGTGTGGACCGGGGCGGTGCCCAGCGTCGAGGTGAGCGGACCGTTCAGCGTGTCGTACTTGTGGTAGTCGGCCGTCAGCGTGAACTGGCCCGCCGGCAGCGATGTGGGGCCGCTCGCGGCCGACGCCGAGGTGGACACGGCGAACGTCGCACCGGTCAACGCCACCGCGCTGACCGCGACGGCGGCGAGTGCTCTTCGTCGAATTGTCATCAGAATCCCCCATGGATGTGTATCTGACCTCCCTACGGTAGACGGTGGTGAAAAGCCCGCGAATCCTTGGTCTGTGCCACCACGCCGGGTCACCCACGAAGTTCGGATCGTCAGCGATCATCGTCGCGAGTGGACCGACGACGGTCGCGCTCGGTGGCGGCCCACCCGCGATCCGTTGCATCCCAGCACATCGGCACGACACGGGTACGGGTCGGGAATCGGGAGCCACGGCGGCCAAGGATGTCGACCGGGATGTCGACACGGATCGGCCCCCACCCGCTCGGGTGGGGGCCGATCCGCGCACCGGTGTCGTCAGTCGCGCAAGGTGTCCTTGACCTTCTCGGCGGCCTGTCCGAGATGGCCCTTGTCCTTCTGGACCTCCCCCTCGGCCTCCCGTTGCGGGTCGTCGGTGGCCTCACCCAACTTCTTCTTCGCGCCACCTACCAGTTCGTCCTTCTTGTTCTCTGCCTTGTCCGAGGCGCTCACAACGCTTCCCCCCTTTGCCTTGCGGTGGTAGCCGATGCCGGCTACCAGCGGTACCAGCGCTTCCCTCCCGACTTGGCGAAGAATCCGACGAGCCAGAGGACCAGCACGATCACGGCCACGATCCACAACGCGTGGGCGGCGAAGCCCACACCCCCCAGAATCAGGGCCAACAGCAGTACCGCAATGAGTAACCACATGACCGTGGTCTACCCATACCGCGAGGTCCGCACACCCGGTCGCCGCGCATCCTCCGGGCTCCGGCACGGGTTGTGGGCGCGCTGTGCCGGCATGACCGGCGTTTCACCATCGCCGGGCCGGGCTTTCCCACGCCCACGGCGCGACGCGGTGGCCGTACCGGGTGCGACCGGTGCGCTCAGGCCCCCGTGCCGTACCGGGCGTACCGTTCCGAGCCCAACCAGTGGCTGTACGTCGGCGCCTGCGGCCAGCCTTCCGGGACCTGCTGCCACTCCTCCTGCCTGCCGTACGGGAGGAGGTCGATCAGCGGGAACGTGTGGCTCAGCTGCTCGGTGCCGCGACCGTCGGTGTGCCAGGTGCGGTGCACGGTGTCGCCGTCGCGCAGGAACACGTTGACCGCGAATCCGCCCTCCGGCGGCGCACCCATGTCGGCGCCGAACGAACTCTCGGCGGTGGAGTACCAGTCCATCGCGTTGCCGACCCGCCGCTTGTACGCGAGGGCCTCCTCGATGGGCCCCTGGGTGACGATGACGAAGCGGGCGTCGTACTCGTCGAGGAACTCCAGTTTCCAGAACTGGGACGTGAAACCGGTGCAGCCCGGGCACTGCCACTGCTGCCCCGGTGACCACATGTGGTGGTAGACGATCAGTTGGGACTTTCCGTCGAACACGTCGACGAGTCGGACGGGGCCGTCCGGTCCCCGCAGCGTGTACTCCGGCAGCCGCACCATCGGCAGCTGCCGTCGCTGCGCCGCGATGGCGTCCAGTTCCCTGGTGGCGGCCTTCTCCCGGGCGCGCAGCTCCTGGAGCTGGCGCCGCCAGCTGGACTCGTCGACAACCGGAGGTAACGGCTTGCCGGTCACATCGGGCTCCCCTCGCCGAGGGTCGGTTGCGTGCCAGTACAGCACCTCACAACCGGGTAGACCCCGCGAGCGCGCAAAACTCATCGGTCCCGGCGACCGCGGCCGGCCCCGCGGCCCGTCCGGACCCGGCCCCGCGGCCCGTACCGACCGGGGACCGGTACGGGCCGCGGCACGCCGTCAGCGCGCGGGCAGGCCGAGGGCCTTGCGGGCGAGCCGGAAGTACTGGTCGCCGCGGACCACCGTGTAGGGGTCGCCGAGCGAGCCGGCGACGGTCGCCACGTCGGTGGGCGTCATGTTCCAGGACAGGATGCCGATCGACAGGAACAGCGGGCCGTCACCGGACCAACCGGACGCGGCCTCGGCGATGGCGTCCTTCGCCTCGGCCACGCTGCTGGTCAGGTAGCTGACCGACTGGGGTGTGTCGCCGTGCAGGACCGTGGTCTCGGTGTGGTCGGTCCAGTCCTTGAACAGACCCAGCGGCCGTACGGCCCGGATGTACCGGGCGGCCTCGGCATCCGACAGCGGCACGTCGTCGCCGCCGACCCGGTTCAGGATCACCGCGGAGTCCATGCCGGTCGCCCGCATGTACCGGGCGGTCATGCCGGTGAACGCGTCGAACGTGTCGTCGGGCCACGGCGTGGGGTACGCGTAGCCGGCGCCGGACGGCCCGGCCATCAGGTAGTCGTTGTCGGTGGCGGTGCGCTGGAAGTACCGCAGGAACGCGGGCGCCGCGTCGGCGAGCAGCGGGTTGGTCGACCAGTTGACCGGCACCGTGCCCCGACCCGGGTCGTCCCAGATCTGCCGCATCCGGTGCTGGTTGTACTGCAGGTTGTCGCCCTCGGTCATGGAGAAGGTGACGTACACACGGTTCGCCAACGCGGGGACCGGCAGCGCCGGTTGGTGGGACGACACCCGGCTGCGGACGCCGCCGAACACCGTGAGGTTCTGCGCCCAGTCGGCGGCGAGTACCACCAGGCCGTGCCGGGAGGTCAGCTCGGTTCCGTCGCTCTCGCCGCCCACGCCGGCGGGCCACCAGCCCAGGAACGCCGAGCCGGCCGGCATCCGCGCCATCACCTTGTCACCCAGCGCCCGCGACTCGGGGATGTCGGGGTGGATCCACAGCGTCAACGCGCGGGTCGCCACCGCGTAGTCACGCGCGTAGGAGAGCGTCTCCTCCGGGTCGAGACCGACCAGCAGCCGGTGCTCGGTGTGCGGCCACAGGTGGTCGATGGCCCAGCCGTACGCGTCGACGTCGGTGCTGAACCGGCCGCGCAGGTCGGCCAGCACGGTCAGGTCGGCGAGCCGGTCCAGCTGGTCGGGGGCGGCGACGATGCCGTCCTCCAGGCCGGCGATGGTGGTCGCCACGTTGCGGGTGGCCGGCAGCGCCGGATCGGTGACCACCACGCCCTTGATGTGCCGGCGGTACCGCCGGACCAGGGTCCACGGATCGTCCACGGCGTGGTACGGCACACCGACGGTGTCCAGCCAGGTCGTCTCGCCCTCGTCGGCCGGTCGCAGTACGGCGATGCGCGGCTGGCTCCGGTTCACCAGGCCCTGCAGGGTGGTGAACAGCAGCTGGTCGTCGTCGGATGCGCTGGACAGGTCGACCACGTCGAGGGCGTGGGGCGTGGCGAAGTGCGGCAGCGCCTGTCCCTTCGGCCAGGACATCCCGGTGGACGCCGCGGCGGGTGCGCCGGAGGTCGCCACGCCGAGTGCGGTACCGGCACCGGCCGCCCCGAGCAGGGCGAGCAGACGGCGGCGGGTGGGGTGCGCGGGAGGGGGCTCTGGTCGTCGCTGCATGACGTCCTCCGAGGGGGTAACGAATGCGCTCGAAACGGAAAGGACAACGTTGTCAAAGCGCGAAGGGCGTTGTCAAAGGGGTCCCATCAGGCGGCGCCCCGCCGCGTCGGCGACCGGCTGGCACCCGGGGTGGAGGATGGACGCATGATCGGCGACCGCTGGGGCGTCAGCGACAGCGAGATCGCCCGCCCGTACCCGTGCGACGACTTCGTCGCCGAGCCCACCCTGCAGGCGTGGCGGGGCGTGACCGTCGAGGCGCCCGCCGACGCGGTCTGGCCGTGGGTCGCGCAGGTGCGCCTCGCGCCGTACTCGTACGACTGGATCGACAACCGTGGCCGCCGCTCGCCGCGCGAACTGGTCGGCCTTCCCGAACCCCGGGTCGGGGAGAGTTTCACCGCCTCCGGCGGCCGCGCACTGGGCCGGATCGTCTCCGTCGAGCCGGGCACCCAGCTGACGAGCAGCATCATGGGCGCCTTCATGTCGTACGTCCTGGTGCCGCGGGATCGTGACGCGACGCGCCTGCTGCTCAAGGTCGTCATGCGGACCACGCGCGTGGTCGCCGTCGGCGTGTCCGTCGGCGACCTGATCATGGCACGGCGCCAGCTGCTGAACCTGAAACGGCTCGCCGAGGCGCGGCCGGCTTCGGCATGATGCCGACGCCGCCAGCGTCTTCTCCGCCGACGGGGGCAGGTGCCGCGGCGCCGCTCGGACGACCGGTCGACGAGCTGGACGAGGCGGACGCGCTGGCCCTCGGGGTCCGTCCGGCGATCGCGGTACGGCAGGCGGGTTTGCCGGCGCTGCCGGACTACCTGCCCCGACCGCACGACGACGAGCTGCGTGCCGAACTGGCCCGGGTGAGCCGTCACAGCAAGGTGGTCATGCTGCTGGGAGAAGCCTCGACGGGTACGACCCGGGCGTGCTTCGAGGCGGTGCGGGCCACACTGCCCGAGTGGCGGGTGTGGCACCCGCTGCCCTCGGACGGTCCGGACGTGGTGGAGCGGGCGTTGCGGGAGGGGCGCGTCGGCCCACGCACGGTTCTGTGGCTGGACGACGCCCAGCGGTACCTGGTGCCGGCCGAGGTGGGTGAACGGCTGGCCGCCGCCCTGGTGGACCTGGTGGTCCGGGACGGCGGCGGTCCGGTGGTGGTCCTCGGCTCGCTGTGGCCGGAGCACTGGAGGGAGCTGACCGATCCCAGCGACGACGGCCACCCGGAGGCCCGGGCCCTGCTGGCGGGGAGCCGCCTCATCCGGGTTCCGTCCTCGTTCGACGGCGAGGATCTCGACCGGTACGACGAGCGGGTCCGCGGCGACCTCCGACTGGCGCTGGCGGTACGGCACGGGCGCGGCCGGCTGACCCGGTACCTGGCTGGTGTTCCCGAACTCCTCCGCCGGTACGACCACGCCGACGACCACGTCCGCGCCGTCGTCCACGCGGCGATGGACGCCCGCCGGCTCAGCTCCTGGCGGTACCTGCCGGCCGGGTTTCTCCAGCGGGCGGCGCCGGGCTACCTCGACCCCGATGCCCGGCACCGGACCCCGGCGGGTGACGCCTGGTTCGCCGCCGCGCTGGCCGACCTCACCCGGCCGTGCCGGGGAACCGCCGGACCGCTGACCCGCCTGCGGGCCGACGCCACGTCCGACGGATACCAGCTGGCCGGTTGCCTCGACCAGTTCGGCCGGGCCGTACGGAAAACGACGTTCCCGCCGGCCAGCTTCTGGGATGCGGCATGCCACACCTGCGCCGATCCCCGGATCCTCGGCGAGCTGGGGAACGCCGCCCACCGCAGGGGTCTCCTGCTCCGTGCGTACCAGCTGGGCCGGCGCGCCGCCGAACTCGGCGGGGAACGGGCGGACACCCACCGCCGCGTCGATGGACCGCGTCGCGAGCCGGCCACCGACCACGACGCGATCGAGGCGCTGCGGGTACTGGCACACCGGCGGGCGCAGGCGGGCGACCACGACGATGCCGAGGTTCTCGCCGTCCGGGCCGCCGAACAGGGCAACACCGGGGCGCTGCGGGAACTGGCCGTACGGCGGGCGAAGGCGGGCGACCACGACCGTGCCGAACGCCTCGCGGTGCGCACCGCCGCGTACGGCAACACCCGGGCGCTGGTCGACCTGGCCCGGCTGCGCGAGAAGTCCGGCGACCACGCCGACGCGGAGCGTCTCGCCCTCGGCGCCGCGACCTACGGCAACACCCGCGCGCTGGTGGACCTGGCGCGGCAGCGGGAACAGGCCGGCGCCGAACGCCTCCTCCGGCAGGCGGCCACCCACGGCGACACCAGACCCCTGCGCGATCTGGCCCAGCGGTGGGAACGGGAGGGCGACCACGACGGCGCGGAACGCCTCGCCCGGCACGCCGCCGACCACGGTGGTACCGAGGCCCTGGTCGAGCTGGCCTGGCGGCGGGACGAGGCCGGCGACCACGACGACGCCGAACGCCTGCTCCGGTTGGCCGGTGGGTACGGCGACACCGAGGCGCTGCGGGAGCTGTGCGAGCGGCGGGCGAAGGCCGGCGACCACGCCGACGCGGAACGTCTCGCCCTGTCGGCCGTGGACCACGGCGACCCCGAGCCGTTGTGGATGCTGGCCCGGCAGCGGGAACTGGCCGGCGACGTCGGCGGGGCGGAGGACCTGGCGCACCGGGCCGCCGCCCGTGGCGTCGACGGATCGCTGGCGGAACTGGTCCGGTCGCGGGAGCGGGCCGGCGACCCGGACACCGCTCGATGCCTCCGGCGGTACGGGCTCGACGATCGGGGCCACGCCGCGGATCCCTGGGACCCGGACGCGCCCTGACCGGAGTGCACCCCTGACCGGAGCGTGACCCGGCCGGAGCGCGACCCGACCGGGACGCGCCCTGGCCGGAGCGCGCCCTGGCCGGAGCGTGCGCATCCGGCTGCGGGCGCGACGAACACCGTGGTACCGGCCGTGGGAACCGATGGCCCGTGGGCGCCGGTGCGTGGCAGGGTGGGCGGATGACCGCCACCCGTCCACTCCGGATCGGCATCGCCGGCATCGCCATCGAGTCCAGTACGTTCTCGCCGCACCGCACCGGCATGGCGGACTTCGACGTGCGTCGCGGGGAGCACCTGCTGGCCCGGTACGACTGGCTCGCCGCGCCGTGGGCGGCCGGGGTGGAGTGGGTGCCGCTGCTGCACGCGCGGTCGCTGCCCGGCGGGGCGGTACTGCCCGAGGTGTACGACGAGCTGTCCTCGGAGATCGTGACGCGGCTCGGCGCGGCGGGCGGCCTCGACGGTCTGCTGCTCGACATCCACGGCGCGATGAGCGTCGTCGGCCGGCAGGACGTGGAGGCGGACCTGGCCGGCCGGATCCGTACCGTGGTCGGCCCGGACGTGCTGGTGTCGGCGTCGATGGACCTGCACGGCAACGTGTCCCGCGAACTGGCGGTCGCGGTGGACCTGATCACCTGCTACCGGATGGCACCGCACGAGGACGCCGACGAGAGCCGGGAGCGCGCCGCCCACAACCTGGTGGAGCGGCTGCGTGCCGGGCTGGGTACGCCGGGCCGGGCCTGGGTCCAGGTTCCGGTGCTGCTGCCCGGGGAGAAGACATCCACCCGGATCGAGCCCGCGGCGTCGATCTACCACCGGGTCGCGGCCGTCGCCGACGAGCCGGGCGTACTCGACGCCGCCGTCTGGGTCGGCTACGCCTGGGCGGACGAGCCACGGTGTCGGGCCGCGGTCGTGGTGACCGGGGACGACCGGGCGCTGATCACCGCCCGCGCGACGGAGCTGGCCCGGTCGTACTGGCGGGCCCGGGCGGAGTTCTCGTTCGTCGCGCCGACCGGCAACCTGGCCGAGTGCGTGACGGCCGGGCTGGCGAGTTCCGCGCGTCCGTTCCTGATCAGCGACTCGGGGGACAACCCGACCGCGGGTGGGGCGGGCGACGTGTCGTGGACGCTCGGCCAGCTGTTGGGTGTCGAGGAGCTCACCTCGGGGCGGGCCACCGCCATCCACGCCAGCATCACCGACGCCGAGGCGGTGGCGGCCTGCGTGACGGCCGGAGTCGGCGGCACCGTGTCGGTACGGGCGGGCGGCCGGGTGGACGCGGGACCGTCCGGTCCGGTGCCTCTCGCCGGGACCGTGTTCTCGGTCGCCGAGGATCCGGTCGGCGGGACCACGGCCGTGGTACGGGTCGGCGGGCTGCACGCGATCCTGACGTCACGGCGCAAGCCGTACCATCACCTCGCCGACTTCACCCTGCTCGGCCTCGACCCGGCCGGTACCGATCTGGTGGTCGTCAAGATCGGTTACCTGGAGCCGGAACTGTACGAGCTGGCCGCGGACTGGCTGCTGGCGCTGACGCCCGGCGGCGTGGACCAGGATCTGGTGCGGCTGGGGCATCACGGCGTGCGGCGACCGCTGTTCCCGTTCGACCCGGACATGCCCGATCCCGACCTCACGCCCGAGATCCTCTAGCCCACACCAGGACCGCGGCCGTTCCCGACGACCGGGCC